>NZ_CBFIHX010000099.1:0-13348 GCF_965662505.1 Pseudomaricurvus sp.
CCTGCTGACAACTGGCGGCAGATGGTCAGCAACATGGAAGAACTCTATTCGGCCGCACGGGAATCCCGACTGGCCACAGAGAAGTTCATGCTCGACGGCCGTCACACCGGCACCGGCGGCGGTAACCACATCACTCTGGGCGGCAAAACCCCGGCCGACAGCCCCATGCTGCGGCGTCCGGATTTGCTGCGCAGTTTTGTCACCTTTTGGCAGCACCACCCAAGCCTGTCCTATGTATTCTCCGGCGCATTTATCGGCCCCACCAGTCAGGCGCCCCGCGCCGACGAGGGACGGGACGAGATGCTCTACGAGATGGAAACCGCTTTTCAGCAAATGCCCGAAGGTCTGTCGGAACAGCCCTGGCTGATCGACCGGCTGATGCGCAACCTGCTGATCGACATCACCGGCAACACCCATCGGGCTGAGTTCTGTATCGATAAACTCTACTCTCCCGACGGAGCCGCAGGGCGACTGGGTATTCTCGAATTCCGCGGTTTTGAAATGCCGCCCCACAGTCGCATGGCACTGGTTCAGGCGCTGTTGATCCGCACCATGGTGCTGCGCTTCTGGAAAGAACCCTACAACCAGCCACTGGTCCGCTGGGGCACCCAGCTGCACGACCGGTTTATGATGCCCCATCATTTGTGGCAGGACATGAAGGAAGTGGTAGACGACCTCAACGAACACGGTTATCCCTTCAAGCTGGAATGGCTGCTGCCGTTTGAGGAGTTCCGCTTTCCTCACTATGGCCGTACCAAACTGGACGATATGGAACTGGAACTGCGCTGGGCCGTCGAGCCCTGGCATGTACTGGGCGAAGAGAGCGGCAGTTTTGGCACCGCCCGCTATGTGGACTCCTCGGTGGAGCGCCTGCAGGTAAAAATGTCCGGCATGACCGAAGGCCGCTACGTGGTCGCCTGCAATGGCCGCCGGGTGCCCCTGGTTGGCACAGGCAGGCAGGGCGAAAGTGTCGCCGCGGTACGCTACAAGGCCTGGGCGCCCCCTTCCGGTCTACACCCGACCATTGGCGTGCACACCCCGCTGGTGTTTGACGTGATCGATACCTGGAACGGACGCTCGATTGGCGGCTGTACCTATCATGTCTCCCATCCCGGTGGGCGTAGCTACGACACCTTCCCGGTGAATGCGTTTGAAGCGGAGTCCCGTCGCGGCAACCGCTTTGACCAGCTCAGTCACACACCCGGCCCCTATACGCCGAAACCGGAAGTGGATGCCTTGCGGGAGTTCTTCCCGGTCAATCACCCGCCACGTCCCATGGCGCCGCCGCCGGAGGAATCACCCGACGAGTACCCCTACACGCTGGATTTACGGAGAAAACCCAGATGGCTGGATAACTGACAAAAAGACAGCCTAATAACCATCAGGAATGAGTATCAGCGATACCGCTCGCAACCAACAATTGAAGAGTCCGGTGAAGCTGACATAATGGCGTCCCTTCGCCGATACATCGGCGAGGCGGCTGCTATCATTGAATGGCACCCAACCCATAGCGACAAATTATGGCTATCTTGCGCCTTATAACTTTTTGCTACTCATTATTGCTATTTATTGCGTAAACAGGATAACCCGTGATTCAGTCTCAGTCCTCCAGCCCAATCAGTACTTTGCAGCCTGAAGAACTGGTGTATCGCCCCAGTGGATCCCCGCGGGACGAAGTCTTCGATATTGAAGGCAAGACCAAACCCCACTGGGAACAGCTGCTCAACAGCTTCCACGCTCTGGGACGCGGCACGTTTGAGGATCGGGTTAACAAAGCCAATCGCATCCTGCGTGACGACGGCGCCACCTACAACATCTACAGCGATCCCAAGGCCCCCAGCAACACCTGGGAACTGGATCTGGTGCCCTCGCTGATCAGCAGTTCCGAGTGGGCCAAAATAGAATCTGGCCTGCAGGAGCGGGCTGAACTCTTCGATCTGTTACTGAAAGACCTCTACGGCCCCCGGGATCTGATTCGTCAGGGCGTCATCCCCCCGGAAGCGCTGTTCAGTCACAAAGGCTTTTTACGCGCCTGTCACGGCATTAAGTTACCCGGCGAGCACCAACTGATCCTGCACGCGGTGGATTTAATCCGCGGCGCCGACGGCGACATGTGTGTTCTCACCGACCGAACGCAATCTCCCAGTGGTGCGGGCTACGCGCTGGAAAATCGCACGGTCATGTCGCGGGTATTGCCCAGTCTGTTCCGCAACAGCCAGGTGCACCGACTGGCCAGCTTCTTCCAGCAGATGCGCACCAAACTGGCCTCGCTGTCGCCCAATCAGGATCAACCACGGGTGGTGATTCTCACCCCCGGCGCCCACAACGAAACCTATTTTGAACACGCCTATTTCGCCAACTACATGGGCCTGCATCTGGTTCAGAGCGGTGACCTGATTGTTCGCAATGGTTACGTGTGGATGAAAACTCTGGACGGCCTCAGTCGGGTCGATGTCATTCTGCGTCGCGTTGACGACCTGTTTTGCGATCCGGTCGAGCTGCGCAGTGACTCCCAACTGGGGGTTCCCAACTTGCTTGACGTGGCACGCGCTGGCCGCGTGGCCATCGCCAACCCCCTGGGTTCCGGCGTGCTGGAAAACCCGGTGCTGCTAAAATACCTGCCGCAAATTTCCAAAACACTGCTGGGGCGGGAACTGCGCCTGCAAACCGTCGACAGCTACTGGTGTGGCGACCCCGAAGACCTGAATTATGTGCTCAATCACCTGGAGACGCTGGTGGTCAAGCCCACCTTCCGCGGTGCCAACATGAGCAGCGTTTCCGGTCGACAGCTGACCAAACAACAACTGCAGGATCTGCGCGATCAAATACAGCAGCAACCCATGCAGTTTGTCGCCCAACCGCTGATGGACGCCGGGCAACTGCCCACCTACAGCAACGGCCAGCTGCTACCCCGTCCGGCGCTGCTGCGCAGTTTTGCCGTGGCCCACTCCGGTTCTTACAGCATCATGCCCGGCGGTCTCACCCGCGTAGGTGTAAAAGAAACGTCGGTTGAGATCTCCAACCAGTCCGGCGCCCAGAGTAAAGACACCTGGATCATCAGCTCAGAACCTCACGACACCAGTGTTATGCCTGCCGACGAGGCACCGGTCAGTCTGGTGCGCGAAGCCGACCTCATCAGCTTCCCCAGTCGCGTGGTGGAAAACCTGTTCTGGATGGGTCGCTACGCCGAGCGCGCCGAGGCATCGCTGCGACTGCTGCGTACCGTGTTTATGATGCTCAACGGTGAAGAGCCCATCTCCGCCAACTGCCAGCGCCTGCTGTTGCAGGCGGTCACCTCGGTAACCGCCACTCAACCGGGCTTCACCAGCGGCAGCGAGGCCCTGATCCGGGAGCCGGAAAAAGAGCTGCTGCGCGTGGTGGCCGACAGCAATTCCAGCGGCAGCGTGCGCTCCAACTTGAACGCCATGTTGTATTGCGCGGACGAATCCAAAGAGCTGCTGTCATCTGACACCCTGCGGGTAATTAACGATATACGCGATGGCTTAACCGAACTGGACACCGATCTGCTCAGCGGTATGGGCATGGCCTCAGCACCGGAAGAAGCTCTGGATCCACTGGTAACAGCACTGATGGCTCTTTCTGGGCTGGCTCATGAAAGCATGACCCGCGACTTCGGCTGGCGCTTTATGGACATCGGTCGTCGTCTGGAGCGCGCCCTGCAAACCACCACCATCATTCGCTGCCTGGTGGTTCCGGAAGCGCCTGAAACCGATCAGAATGTTTTGCTGCAAGCTCTTCTGTTGTCACTGGAAGGCCTGATCAGTTATCGCCGTCGCTACCGCGCCCGCATGGGTGTGCAGTCGGCACTGGATCTGGTAATGATGGACACCAGCAACCCGCGCTCGCTGTTGCACCAGCTGGAGCAACTCAACCATCACATTCGCCAATTGCCGCGCGCGCCAGACAGTCGACACGAACTGCCACCGGAAGAACGCGCCACCCTGCAAGCGGAAACGCTCATCAAGCTGTCGTTACTGACAGAGTTGAGCGCCCGCGAAAACGGCGAGCGAGCGCAATTGAAACAAACACTGATTACCCTGAAAAAGTCACTCAACACCACCAGCGATTTAATCAGTGACAAGTATTTCGATCACCGGGAAACGTCACAACAATTGGTCAGCAGTATGTGGGAGAACAACTAGGTGCGTTACCGAGTCAAACACATTACCGAGTATCTCTACAGTGGTCGCGTCTCTCACTGTTACAACCTGGCGCACATGATTCCTCGCACCACCCTGCGACAAACCCGTCTAAACAATACGGTCAATGTCAGCCCGGTGGCGGCTCATAGCACAACCCGCGAAGATTATTTTGGCAACGTCGCCTACCACTTCGAGATTCAGCGGCCGCACAACAAGCTGGTGATTACCGCCACCAGTGAAGTAGAAACCGGCCCGCAACGAACCTCACTGAATCTTGATTTCGGCAGCACCTGCGCACAGGCCAAAGAGTTGATGGACAAACCCAATCATGTCGACTCCATTCTGGCGAAAGAGTTTTTGATCGAGTCGTCCATGATTAAACCCAGTGATGAACTGAGAGATTTTGCGGCGCCATCATTTGAAAATGACCGTCCCTTGCTGTCGGCGGTGATGGATTTGACCCGTCGGATTTATCGGGAATTTACCTATTCACCGCAATCCACCACCATTGCCACACCACTGGACGAGGTACTGAAAACCCGCAAAGGTGTGTGCCAGGATTTTGCCCACTTACAGATTGCCTGTCTGAGAGCGCTGGGGTTTCCCGCGAAGTACGTGTCCGGCTATCTGGAAACCCTGCCGCCCCCCGGCAAGGAAAAGCTGGTGGGCGCCGACGCCAGCCACGCCTGGATTTCGGTCTACTCACCGACCGAGGGTTGGTTTGAATTTGATCCCACCAATGATTGCCTGGTCTCTGAGCAGCACATCATTACCGCCTGGGGACGAGACTTTTTTGATGTCACTCCCCTTAAGGGTGTCATTTTTGGCGGCGGTAAAAGTCCCGCGCTGAATGTATCCGTCGACGTGGCGCGCCTGCCTTAACTCAGACCGCCGCTTCGTTAAACCCAAAAGCTTGCCGTCCACTCATCCCCAGAACGACACCGTTCTTGCGCTTGTGTAGGCGAGCACTTGGATCAGCCATTCATGACTGGCTGATGCACCCCAAATACACAGGCTGTCCATTCCGTCGCAACATAGCATCACTGCCCTTGCTCCAGAACTCCAACCCATCTCCTTGATAGCGCTCACCCGACGCGCTTCGAACTCGATTCAACAAGTGGGCCGTGCCACTTTGGGGATCACGCAGAATGATTTGTCCCGCCTGTAACTCCACTGTTTTGTCATTCTGAACATACTGGCCATAAGACACTTCCAATCGTTTATTCGACTCGCACTGATAGACCACTTTCTTGGGTTCTGCATTTGCCGAGCCGGAAATCACGCCATCCAGACACTCAGGCTTTGAATAAGACACACAGGCTTTGCGGGTACAGGCCGCGACCCCCGATTCCAGATTTCGCACGCAATTGTTACAACCGTCCGTGAAACGCTGACACGTTTTCGGGATCACCGTTTTCCAGCTGTTTGCATCAAAAGTTTGCTCGCTATCCACAGAGCCAGTCTGAGCACCGGATGAATCCGTGTTATTGGATGCGCAACCTGACAACATCAGCAAGCCGCAAAGACTCAAAACAGTCAGCAGCGGTTTGACAAAGCTAAGGGTGGCCAGCGGGAGAGGGGTTGTGTGTTTTGACATAGCGATGGAAGTCCTGTTTCGGTGATCAAGTCAGATGATTTCGTTGAATATTGAACAATCAGAATGCCTGTGAGTATAGGACAGATCCATGCACGCCACTGATATCGACATTCATACCGACATTGATACCGACACTGATAGTCCCATTCATTAACCCTGCCGCATTCGCTATAATTGCAGCCCATTCATCACCAAGGAAAGCCTCCGTGACCCAATTTCGCCCATGTATCGATTTGCACCAAGGCCAGGTGAAGCAAATTGTCGGCGGCAGTCTGAATGATGAAGGCGCCCAAACCAACTACGTCAGTCCCTATGACGCCGGCTACTACGCCGAACTCTATCATCAATACGAGCTGCAAGGTGGCCACGTCATCGCACTCGGCCCCGGCAATCAGGAACAGGCTCTTAAAGCTCTCAGGGCATGGCCCAACGGCTTGCAGTTTGGCGGCGGCGTCAACGCCGACAATGCCACCGATTACTTGCAGGCCGGTGCATCACACGTGATCGTGACATCCTATCTGTTTGATAACGATGAGTTCTCGTGGGATCGACTGGAAAAAATCAAAGCGGAAACTGGTGTGGATAAGCTGGTTCTGGATCTGAGCTGTCGGCGTACCGCTGGCGGCTGGAACATTGCCACCAATCGCTGGCAAACGGTCACCAACACCGTGATTAACGCCGACACCCTGGCTGAACTCGGCAAACACTGCGCTGAGTTTCTGATTCACGCTGCTGATGTTGAAGGCCTGCAGGGCGGCATCGATGAAGATCTGGTCACTCTGCTGGGTGACATCTGCCCGGTTCCGGTCACCTACGCCGGCGGCGCACGTACACTGGACGATCTGGAACTGGTCAAAAGCTTGTCCCAGGGCAAAGTCGATCTGACCATCGGCAGCGCACTGGATATTTTCGGTGGCCAGGGCGTCACTCTGGAAGCCTGCGTTGACTGGAATCAGCAACACAGAACATAACCGCTGGATTCAGAGGCTCTCACCTTCCAACTTTTGCCCGCCTCCCTTCTGGGAAGACCGCATAGAGCGATAATACTCTACGGTCTCAATCAGTTGCTGACGCAGGAACTGATGGGGCGCTGAGTTACTCACACGCGAATGCTCCGCCAGAACATACTGCACTTTCAGGTTGTCTTGAGTAGGCAGAGGCAAGCTGATTATGCCACTGCTTAACGTGGTCTCTGCTACAAACACCGGAGGCCCCGGCAACAGATAATCCGTTCTCTTGAGCACCTGCAAGGCGGTAAACAAGTGACCGGTTTCAAACTGCGGTGTCACCACGGCCTCATGACGAATAAACGCATTCTCCCCACGCGCCACCACTAGAGACTCTTTCAAATCCGGCATAAACAACTGCATATGCGGGTACTCTGAAACCATTTCCCAGGTGAGTTCCTTGCCCTCCAAAGGGTGGCCTTCACGGGCGAAGAGTACTGGCGCCGCCGCCCCCAAAGAGGTCACACTCACTTCCGGCGGGTAGAAGTTCTGCTCCACCTGAATGGCAAAATCCAACTCCCCGCTGGCCAACTGATCCAGCTGATTCTCTGTCCTGCTGACGGCCTTCAGACGAAGCCCCGGAGCCAAACGGGACAGGCGAGCCATTAATTCCGGCAGCGCCCAAAAACCAATAAATTCGGGAACAACCACCGTAAACTCCCCTTTGAACTGAAGGGGGTCAAACACAGAAGGCTCAATCAGATGCTCCAAATCGTCTAGCATATTGGGCAGGTGTGCAGCCACCGCCTGTGCTCGTGGAGTCGGCACCATCCCTCCGGCACTGCGGGTAAACAACTGATCGTCAAACATCTCCCGCAGACGACCCAGCGATTTACTCATGGCTGATTGGGTCAAAAAGAGACGCTCAGCAGCCCGCGATACGCTGCGCTCCTCCAGTAATACCTGAAACGTCACCAACAGATTCAGGTCTACCCGTCCCAAATGCTTTAGATCCACAGATACCTCCCGCCCCAAAATAATGAATTAAATTCATTTTAGATTAGAAACTAAGTCATTTGAAGAATACAGGGAGCCCCCCCTATAATTCTTATCAAGTTAGCAGGAAGAGGCATTAAGGCTTCCTAGAAGCGCAAACTGCTTCGAACAGAGTGCGCAAACACGCCACCATAGTGAGGGATTTATCATGGGATATTTCATTTTCAGCATCTATTTAGCCATATTGGGCGTTGTAGCGTATGACGATCTGCGCGATGCAAACCAGCCAGCGACCAATCACAAAGCCTAATTTTCAGCAGTCTGCTTTATCGACATCAACTCTCTCAGCCCACTCTTTAGTGGGCTTTTTTTTGGCCAGGCAAAAGTCAGACACAAAAAAGCCGCCCGAAGGCGGCTTTTTAAATTGATTTGCCTGTAATGGCAATCAATCAAAGGGGTGGCGCAAAACGATCGTTTCTACACGATCCGGGCCGGTGGAAATAATATCCGCCGGTGCACCCACCAACTCTTCCAGACGCTTGATGTAGGCCTGTGCGTTAGCCGGCAGCTGATCCCAGGTCTGGGCTCCCACAGTACTCTCCGTCCAGCCAGGCATGGTTTCGTAAACGGGCTGAACTTCGTCCCAACCTTCCGCGTCGAAAGGCACGCTGATGTCGTTGCCGTCAGCATCCTTGTAACCGACACAGATGTTGACGTTTTCCAGACCGTCCAGCACGTCCAGCTTGGTCAGACAGAGACCGGAGATGCTGTTAATGCGGATGGCGTAGCGTACGGCCACGGCATCAAACCAGCCCGTGCGGCGCTGACGACCGGTGGTAGCGCCAAACTCGTGGCCCTTTTCACCCAGGTGCTGACCCACTGCGCAGGACAGCTCGGTCGGGAATGGCCCGCCGCCAACACGAGTGGTGTAGGCCTTGGTAATACCCAATACATAGTCGAGATACAGAGGACCAAAACCGGAACCGGTGGCGGTGCCGCCTGCGGTGGTGTTGGAAGACGTTACGAAAGGATAGGTGCCGTGATCAATATCCAGCAACGAGCCCTGCGCGCCTTCGAACATGATGCTCTCGCCATTTTCGCGGGCGGTGTGCAGCATATCGGTGATATCTGCCACCATAGGACGCAACTGCTCGGCCCACTCCAGCGATTCTTTCAACACGGTGTCGTAATCCAGCGGATCGACTTTGTAGTAGTGCTGCAGAGAGAAGTTATGATACTCCAATACCTCTTTCAGCTTTTCAGCAAAACGCTCGGCGTTCATCAGATCGCCCAGACGCAGGCCGCGACGAGCAACCTTATCTTCGTAGGCAGGGCCGATGCCACGACCAGTGGTGCCAATTTTGGCGTTGCCACGGGCCAGTTCACGAGCCTGATCCAGCGCCACATGATAAGGCAGAATCAGCGGACAGGCCGGAGACAGACGCAAGCGTTCGCGCACAGGAACACCCTGCTCTTCCAAACCCGCCATCTCTTTCAGCAACGCGTCGGGTGCCAGCACGACACCGTTACCGATCATGCAGGTTACACCCTCACGCAGAATGCCAGAGGGGATCAGATGCAGGACGGTTTTCTTACCGTCGATGACCAGAGTGTGACCCGCATTGTGGCCGCCCTGGAAACGTGCAACTAAAGAAACCTGATCGGTCAGCAGGTCAACGATTTTACCTTTGCCTTCGTCACCCCACTGGGTGCCTAACACAACGACGTTCTTGCCCATTGCTTCAATAACTCTTTAAAAGGATTAACAAATTAAAGGGACTTGACGCGGTACTCGCCCGCCTCAAACACCAATTGACGATCGCAGTCCGCATTGACATCAGCGACGCTCTGTCCTGCAAAACCACAGACAACACTTTCTCCTTCGGCGCGCAAACGGTTAACGGCGTCCCACTGGGCTCCGTCGTCCGTTGCCGGCGCAAAGATGGCGCCACTGCGAACAGCAGCCGCCTTCACCAAACCGTCAATGGCGGTGATGTCCACATTAAATCCGGTGGCCGGACGCGCGTTGCCAAACACTTCACCGACGTGGTCGTAACGACCACCGTTGGCGACAGAAGCACCATAGCCCGGTGCGAACGCAGCAAATACCACTCCGGTGTGGTAGTTGTAACCACGCAACTCGCTGAGATCAAAATACAGATTAGACTGCGGGAAGCGCTCGGAAACTACGGCCGCAATGGCGTCCAGAGTGTCCAAAGCCTCTTTCACAGCAGCCGGCGCCTTTGCCAGCACCTCGCGTGCCTGCGCCAGTATCTGCCGACTTCCCGCCAGTGTCGGCAATGCTTTAAGCATAGCGGCAATATCAGCAGAGCCAATATTGCTGTCGACCCACGCGTTGATGTCGGACGTGGCCTTGCTTTGCAGCAAATCGAAAAACGCACGCTCCTGAGCATCATCCAGCTGCGCTTCAGCAGCCAGGGTGCGGTAAATATCCACATGCCCCAGATCGATGTTCAACTGCTCCAGACCACAGGCCTGCAGTGACGCCAACAGCAGTGAGACCACTTCGATATCAGCACTGACACTGGCCTCGCCGTACAGCTCAACACCCGCCTGAATAGGAGAGCGGGTACCCAGTGGTGATTTGGGACGGGTATGCAGCACGTGGCCGGCATAGCATAAACGGGTCGGGCCGCTGCGCTTCAGACTGTGCGCATCGATGCGAGCTGTCTGCGGCGTGATATCGGCGCGAATGCCCAGCGTACGGCCGGACAGCTGATCAGTCACTTTGAACGTCATCAAATCGATGTCACGCCCAAGACCAATCAGTAGGGAATCGGTGTATTCAATAAGGGGAGGTATGACCAACTCATAGCCCCAACGGCTATAGAGGTCCAGCAGGCGGCGGCGCAAAGATTCTATGCGGATGGCCTTCTCAGGCAGAATATCTTCGACGCCATCAGGCAATAACCAACGGTCAGCGTAGGTCATGATCGGTTGTCAGCCTCTTTAGCTTGTCTTCAAAAACGTAATTAAGTCTTAAGACTCAATGGATCAGGTACACTTTCAATGCACCAGGTACAAGTTCAATGCACCAAGTACAACAGGCCGGCGCCCAGCAACATGCTGAGCAATCCCATGGTTCGCAACTGACTGTCATTCACCAAAGCCAGTGAAGAGACCAGTTTGCGCCAGCGCTGCGGGTACAGAAAAGGGATAATGCCTTCGAAAACCAGCATTAAACAAAATGCCTTTCCTAACTCTTCCCACATGATGTGCTATTTAACCCTTAAAGTGCTTTCACTCACTCAGCACTCAATCATCAACTGGTGTGCTCTCAAGTCCGCCGACACTCAATGTTTGAGTGATATTCAACCAACTTTGAAGCCGTTGCCTGAGCGGGTGGCACAAAAAAACCGGGCCCATTGGGCCCGGTTGATGCATTCTACCACTGATGGCAGTCGGGTAACAATCAAACTGGTCTAGTTGCCAGCCGCCTGTCCCGAACTGTCTTTCAGGTAGCGGAAAAAGTCGCTATCCGGATCCACCAGCATCATATCGCTCTTGTTCTTAAAGCTCTCACGGTAGGCCGTCAGACTCCGAACAAAACTGTAGAACTCTGGATCCTGGGTGTAGGCGGCAGCGTAGATAGCCGCAGCTTTGGCGTCCCCTTCACCACGCAGTTGCTCGGCGTCGCGATAGGCTTCTGCCTCAAGGATTGTGCGCTGACGATCGGCATCCGCACGAATCACCTCAGCTTGCTCCTTACCTTTGGAGCGATGCTCACGGGCTTCACGCTCCCGCTCGGTGTTCATCCGGTTAAACACGGATTCACTGACCTGCTCCGGCAAATCAATACGTTTAATGCGCACATCAATCAGCTCAATACCGTAGCGCTGCAAAGTGAGCTTGTTGAGCTTTTCAGTCAAGGTCACCATCAACTGGTCACGCTCACCACTGATCACTTCTTGCAAAGAGTGATCACCAAAGGCATTACGCAAACCTTCGTTGATCCGCTGATCCATGTTTCGAACTGCGGTCACTTCTTCACCGTTAGTGGCGGTGTAGTAGGTGCTTACATCCTTGATACGCCATTTAGCGTAAGAATCAACAATCATCACCTTCTTTTCGACGGTCAGAAAACGCTGCGGCCGCACGTCCAAGGTTAAAACACGACTGTCAAACTTGCGTACCTCATTGACCATTGGGATCTTAAAGTGCAAACCAGGAGGAATGTCGGCATTGACGACCTTACCAAACTTCAGCATCACACCACGCTCGGTCTCTTTGATGATAAAGAGCGTATTGGAAGCCACAAAGAAAACAATCAGAGCACCGATAACGATGCCGAAAACTTTATTATTCATGATTAACGAGTCTCCCTGCGACGAGTCGTATTGCTGATCGATTCGCGACGCAACTGATCAACCACTTTATCGCTGATTTCACGCATCATGGCTGGCGACAAGGTCGATGTGCCGGTCGCAGCGGGTTGGGCTGACATCATTTTATCCAGTGGTAAATACAGCATGTTGTTGCCGCCTTTCACGTCCACGAGCACCTTGGAACTGGTGGACATCACGTCCTGTACCGCGTCCAGGTAGAGACGCTCACGAGTCACGGCTGGCGCTTTTTTGTACTCGGCCAACAACTGCTCAAAGCGTTTTGCCTCACCTTCGGCTTCGGCCACTTTCTGCTCACGATAGGCCATGGCCTCTTCGATCACGCGCTGGGCAGCACCACGAGCTTCGGGGATGATGCCATTGGCGTAGGCCTGAGCTTCGTTTTTCAGACGCTCTTCATCTTCACGAGACTTGTTCACATCGTCAAACGCCGCCTGCACTTCACGTGGCGGGCTGGTTTCCTCAACGTTCACCTTGTCCACTTCGATACCGGTTTCATAGGCATTCAGGTAATCCTGCAAACGCGTTTGCACGTCGATCGCCATCTGCTCACGACCTTCGGTCAACACTTCGTGCATCTCGGTGGAGCCCACAACATGACGCAAAGCACTGTCCATCGCCTGAGCAAGACTCGCTTCAGGATCACGTACGCGCAGCACGAAGCTCTTGGCATCACCGATGCGATACTGGGTCGACAGGTTAACTTCTACAATGTTCAGATCCTGGGTCAGCATCTCACCACGGGTGCTGTGAGAGCGAACCTTGGTGACATTCACTTTGGTGACATTGTCCACCAGTGGCGGATTCCAGTGCAGGCCGGCACCCGCTGTTTTGGAGTAAACACCAAAACGCAAGATCACGGCTTTTTCCTGCTCGTTGACCTGATAAAAGCCAAACAAGCCGTAGATGACTGCGACAACCACCAGTATCAGCACCAGAGCCGAGCCGCTGAGCCCGCCGCCCTGTGAGCTGCCACCGCTGCCGCCACCGCCGAAAATACCGCCGAGTTTCTCCTGAAATTTTTTCAGGGCCTCGTCCAGATCAGGAGGGCCGTCATTACCGCGCTTCCCCCCCCAGGGGTCTTGATTGTTCCCACCCGGTTCATTCCAGGCCATAGTCACTCTCCGTTAATATAAATCCGTTGCAACGACCTGCCGGCGTCACACACGCCCGATCGCTTATGATTATCTGTTGCGGTACCTGCGAGGATACCTTTCCAGCGATTCTAACAAAGCTGCTCACAGAAAGGTGAACTGCTTTGCTCCGTTCGCATACTGCCCA
>NZ_CBFIHX010000100.1:0-2769 GCF_965662505.1 Pseudomaricurvus sp.
GCGCAAAGCGGTTCAGCAACAGCAACCGCTATTGAAATATGCTTCGCAATCCAAAGCGGCTATTGCTGTGAGAAAGATTGCCAATCAAGTGGATCAGTGGCCTCTCCCCAGTAGTGCTAGAGGGCATCTGGAATTTTTTGTAGAACAGTTACTGCAACCAGCTCCAACAGGAGCTTGCCTGTAAACGTTCTGATCAAACAGAAAGTGGGACTGACACCATGCCAGCAGCAGACGGCTTAGCTATGTATGACGAAACTCAACGCGGCCTGACAACGATTCAGGTAGAAGAATACGCACATCTGGTCAAGCGTATTGCGCATCATATGATGATGAGGATGCCTGCGTGCGTGCAGGTTGAAGACCTTATCCAGGCGGGGATGCTGGGCTTATTGGAAGCCGCGCAGAAGTACGACGCCTCTAAGGGCGCGAGCTTTGAAACCTACGCCGGTATTCGCATTCGCGGCTCAATCGTCGATGAAATGCGAAGAGGTGACTGGGCTCCGCGCTCTGTCCATCGCAATGGTCGTCGGGTCAGCGAGGCTATCAGTGCCGTAGAGTCCAGAAAAGGCCGTGATGCGACGGATCGTGAGGTGGCTGAAGAGCTTGGTGTGGATGTCAATGAATACCATTCCATGCTGAATGATTCTGCCTCCAGCCGCCTGTTTAGTTTCGAAGAAAGCTATGGCGATGACGATTCCGGGTTTGGCAGTGACAGTATCAGTATGCCTTTTATCCCGCCTCAGGAAGATTTTCAGCGAGAATCGCTAAAGCAATCGATGTCGCAGGCGATAACCCAATTGCCGGAAAGAGAAAGACTGGTGTTGGCTCTCTATTACGATGAAGAGCTTAACCTGAAAGAGATTGGCCAGATTATTGGTGTCAGTGAGTCACGAGTCAGTCAGATTCACTCACAAGCTGCCTTGAGACTGCGTTCAAAACTGGCCGATTGGCAGGAAAAAGCGGAATAAATGCCCAAGCATTTGTACAAAATATCGACAGAGACAAAGCTGACGGTGATAAGCCTCAGTTACTGAACTTAAAGTAAATCCCGTGCCGGGGAAGATGGAGGTTGCATTGGACAAAAACATGAAGATTCTGATTGTCGATGATTTCTCGACAATGCGTCGGATTATCAAGAATCTGCTACGGGACCTGGGTTTCTCGAATACGCAGGAAGCCGATGATGGCCTGACAGCATTACCCATGCTGAAAAGTGGCGATTATGATTTCCTGGTAACGGATTGGAACATGCCCGGAATGAGCGGGATCGATCTGTTAAAAGCGGTTCGTGCCGATGAGAAACTGTCATCACTGCCTGTGTTGATGGTGACGGCGGAAGCCAAGCGTGACCAGATTATCGAAGCGGCACAAGCCGGCGTTAATGGTTATGTGGTGAAACCCTTTACAGCGGCAGCACTGAAAGAAAAGATCGAGAAAATCTTCGAACGTGTCGGTAGCTAATTAGATAACCAGAAAGGTTGAATGATGGAAATGCAACCCAAACCGCACGGGAATGATGTTTTTATCCAAGAGCTTCAGGACTGTGCCAAGCAACTTTCTGACAAACTCAATGGCGATGACATCGAAGGTGCGTCTCAACTGATCGAACAGCTGGTGCGGGTACGTGACGACAATATGTACAAGGCTGTTGGAAAACTGACTCGTGGTCTCCATAGTGCAATTGTCAATTTTAATGTAGACGGTGATTTGAATGCAGATCCCCCGGATATTGAATCTTCCGAGATTCAGGATGCATCTGATCGTCTGAACTATGTGATTGAGATGACTCAGAAGGCCGCCGATAAAACCATGGATATGGTTGAAGCCTCAGCGCCAATTGCTCTGAATTTAGGGGAAGAGGCCGCATCTCTGCATAAAGAGTGGGGTCGTCTAAGACGTCGGGAGATGACCGCGGATGAATTCCGCGAACTGTATACACGAATTGATGGCTTTCTGGGTGACATGCGAGATGGCACCAGTGAGCTGAACAAAAACCTGCAAGACATCATCCTGGAACAAGGTTTTCAGGATTTGACCGGGCAGGTACTGAAGCGCGTCATAGGCCTTATCTGTGACGTAGAAGAGAACCTTGTTGATCTGGTTCGCATTGCTGGTCAGGTAGAAGACATTACCGGACTGAGCGAATACGCAGAATCTGAACCGACCATGTCGGCTCATGAGAAAGCTGTCGAAGCAGAAGGTCCTCAGATTCACAGTGATAAACGTGAAGATGTGGTGTCCGGGCAAGATGACGTCGACGACTTACTATCAAGTCTGGGTTTCTGATTTAAGTCTGGGTTTTGATTATAGTTCTGAGGAGCTGGTGAATGAGTTTCGGTGATGACGAAGAAATCCTCCAAGATTTTCTGGTTGAGGCAGGGGAGATCCTGGATCTTCTCTCTGAGCAATTGGTTGATTTGGAGCAGCGCCCGGACGATACCGATTTATTGAATGCGATATTTCGCGGTTTTCATACGGTTAAAGGCGGCGCAGGCTTTTTACAGCTGGACGCCATGGTGGAGTGCTGTCATGTAACGGAAAACCTGTTTGATATTCTCCGAACGGGTAAGCGTGCAGTGACTTCCGAGCTGATGGACGTTGTGCTTGAGGCTCTTGATACAGTCAACCACCAGTTTGCTCAAATTACTCAACGTACCGAAGTGGATGCCGCCGCTCCAGAATTGCTGGCGGCACTTGAACGCCTGGTTTCCTGTGACGATCTTGCTGAAGCTCCATCCTCCACCGATCCAGTGGCAGAGGATGTTTCTG
>NZ_CBFIHX010000100.1:2779-13076 GCF_965662505.1 Pseudomaricurvus sp.
TTCTGCCGATCTTGGTACATCTGCTCCAGAGCCTGTTGTTTCTGCTCCTGTCGCCTCTACTGATGTCCCTTCGACTCTAGGTGCGGGTAACGGCAGCGGCGATATTACTGATGCTGAGTTTGAAGAACTTTTGGACGCCATTTCGGGCGGGGAATCTGTTGCTCAAGAGTCTTCGGTGAACACCGAAGCTACTTCCTCAGCTGCGTCTTCCACATCTTCAGGCGACGATATCAGCGATGATGAATTTGAAGCGCTGTTGGATCAATTGCATGGTTCAGGTAATGGCCCTGGTGCTTCTACGGCGTCAGTCGTAGAAGATACTGCCAAAACAGAAGATGAAGCCAATAGCCAACCGGCTGCACCCAGTGGCGATATTACGGATGATGAATTCGATGCGCTACTGGATCAGTTACACGGTAAAGGTAAAGGGCCTGGTGTAGCCAATTCATCTGCTGAGAAGACCGATACAGCTCAGACTACTCCTGCTGCTCAGAAGCCTGCGGTCTCCTCGACAAGTGGCGATTTGATTTCGGACGATGAGTTCGAACAACTGCTCGATGATTTGCACGGTAAAGGCAAGGCGCCTACACCGCCTGCTTCTTCATCTCAGGTGCCTTCACCTCAAGAGAGTGTGGTTCCTCCCGCAGCAGAATCTGCTACACCTAAAGCATCTACTACACCTAAAGCAGCCACAGGAACTACAGCTCCTCCATCGCGAGTCGCTGAATCCGGTGCAAAAGCTGCCCCGAAAGCGGCTCCGGCAGGACGTGACGCGCCTCCAGCGGGTGAGACCACCGTTCGTGTGGATACCCAGCGTCTGGATGAAATTATGAACATGGTGGGTGAGCTGGTATTGGTTCGCAACCGCCTGGTGCGTCTGGGTGACAAAGCTAATGATGAGGTGTTGTCCAAGGCAGTCGGTAATCTGGATGTAGTGACCGCAGACCTACAGTCATCCGTGATGAAAACCCGGATGCAGCCCATTAAGAAAGTATTTGGACGTTTCCCTCGTGTTGTTCGTGATTTGGCTCGAAGCCTGAAGAAAGAAATCAATCTTGAACTTCAGGGTGAGGACACTGATCTGGATAAAAACCTGGTTGAAGCATTGGCCGACCCATTGGTCCACCTGGTTCGCAATTCAGTGGATCACGGCATTGAATTGCCTGATGCGCGAGAGGCAAATGGCAAGCCTCGTGTTGGCAAGGTTGTCTTGGCCGCAGTGCAAGAAGGCGATCATATACTGCTGTCTATCACCGATGATGGCGGCGGCATGGACCCTGACAAACTTCGTGGTATTGCTGTAGAAAAAGGTTTAATGGATGAAGATGCGGCAGCGCGGCTGCCGGACTCCGAGGCGTTTGCTTTAATTTTTGCCCCTGGCTTCTCGACTAAAAAAGAGATCTCTGATGTGTCCGGCCGTGGTGTCGGCATGGATGTTGTTAAGACCAAAATCACCCAATTGAACGGATCTATTGAAATCCATTCAGCCATGGGTGAGGGAACCCGTATCAGTATTAAGGTGCCTTTAACTCTGGCGATTATGCCTACGTTGATGATTATGCTGGGGCGTCAGACCTTTGCATTGCCTTTGGTTAGTGTTAACGAAATATTCCATATGGATCTTACCAAGACCCATGTGGTCGATGGCCGCGAATGTGTCACGGTTCGTGATAAGGCCATACCCGTGTTTCATCTCAAGCGTTGGCTGGTAAATGATGCTATTAATGATGATTGCGTCAATGAAGCTCATGTTGTGATTGTGTCGGTGGGAACCCAGCGAGTGGGGTTTGTGGTTGATCAGCTGATTGGACAAGAGGAAGTCGTGATTAAACCTCTTGGAAAAATGTTACACGGTACGCCGGGTATGGCGGGAGCGACAATTACCGGTGATGGAACTATTGCACTGATTCTGGATGTGCCCAGTATGCTGGATCGATATGCAGGAACGGCCTGATGCACTCAGAGGCCATTTCTGTAGATCATTGGCTTGAGAGCGTTCTGCACGGGTTTTACAGAGTACCGCATGGGATTGAAATGGTTCCGCATGGGATTGAAGCAGCACCGCATGGGATTGAAATAGCACCGCATAATATTGAAATAGCACCGTATGGGTTTGAGAGAATGCTATGAGCCTTAAAGTCCTGGTGGTTGATGACTCCAACTTTTTTCAACATCGCTTGAAAGAAATGCTGAATGAGCACCCACAGCTCGAAGTTGTGGGCCTGGCCGCTAATGGTCGGGAAGCTGTTGAGAAAGCCAAAAGCTTGCGTCCCGACGTAATTACCATGGACTATGAAATGCCGGTTATGGACGGTGTTTCTGCAGTTCGAGAAATTATGTCGACACAACCCATTCCGATTCTGATGTTCTCTTCGTTAACATACGAGGGCGCGCGTACCACTCTGGATGCACTTGAAGCGGGAGCGGTGGATTTTCTGCCGAAAAACTTTGCGGAGATATCCAAAGATTCTGCGTCGCTAAAGCAGCGCTTACACAGTCGTTTGCTGGCGATAGCCAAACAAGCCAAACCGCCAACTCCCGAGCCACAGACCAGTTCCAGAATCTCTACCTGTGTCGAAGGCAGAGCCTCGGCTCCAGAAAGCGATAATGCTTATGGGCGCGGGCGCAGCACTGACAGTCGGTCTTCAAAAACCGAAACTATCCCGTTCAGACCGACAAGAACGGCCAACAAGTCTTTGAAAGGGCAGGTCAAACTATTACTGATAGGCGCTTCTACCGGTGGCCCAGTTGCTCTGGCCGATGTCTTGACAAAATTACCTAAAGGCTTTCCTTTGCCGATTGTGCTTATACAGCATATGCCTGAAAACTTTACTAAAGCCTTTGCTGAACGACTGAATCGCCAGTGCAACATCGAAGTCCGTGAAGCACAGGACGGCGATGCTTTGAAGCCTGGGCTGGCTCTGCTGGCACCGGGTGGCAAGCAATTGATGGTCGATAAGCGTGGTGCGGGCTGCGTACGTGTTCTCGAGGGGGATAGTCGGGTCAATTACAAACCGTCCGTCGATATCACTTTTGGCTCCGCCGCCAATGCCTTTGGCAATCAGGTGTTGGGTGTGATTCTGACGGGTATGGGATCCGATGGCTGTGAAGGTGCTCGATTGTTAAAGCAGAAGGGCAGTGCCATCTGGAGTCAAGATGAAAGTAGTTGCGTGATTTACGGCATGCCTATGGCAGTTGCCAAAGCCAATCTGACAGACCGTGTGCTGCCCTTGCGTGATGTAGGCCCGGTACTGGCGAAGGAATTTTAGAGCGGTCATGGATATTCTGAGTCTACTTGGATTATTGCTTGGCGTGATAGCGCTGATCGGAGGGAATTTCCTGGAAGGTGGAAGCCTGCAGGCTTTGCTCAATGGTCCCGCGGCGTTGATTGTTTTGGGCGGTACTTTGGCAGCAGCTATGCTGCAGTTTCCATGGACGCAGGTACGTAGGGCAATTTCAATTTTTCCCTGGGTGTTTTATCCCCCGCAGACACCTTATCAGGAGGGACTTAAGTCACTCGTGGGCTGGGCCGAGACTTCTCGTAAGCTGGGTTTGTTGGGGCTGGAGCGTTTCACGGATAAAGAAAGTGATCGTTTTACCCGCAAAGGGCTCCAGTTATTAGTGGATGGTCAAGAGCGTGAGGCGATCAGAAGAACTCTTGAGACGGACATGCTGCTGAATGAGCAGCGCGATCTTGATGCGGCCCGCTTCTTTGAGGCGATGGGCGGCTATGCACCTACGGTGGGTATCATCGGTGCAGTGATGGGCCTGATTCATGTGATGACAAATCTGGCAGACCCTGAACAGTTGGGTTCTGGAATTGCCATTGCGTTTGTGGCGACGATTTACGGCGTGACATTTGCGAACCTGTTTTTGTTACCTGTGGCCAATAAAATCAAGAATTGTGTGTATAACCAGTCTCAATATCAGGAGTTGATTACCGAAGGTATAGTGGCTATTGCAGAGGGGGAGCACCCCCGCTCGATACGGGTCAAACTGGAAAGTTATCTCCCGCAGGAATAAAACCATGCCCCGGAGACGCCCTCAGGAAGACATTAAACACGAGCGATGGCTGGTGTCTTATTCAGACTTCATTACCTTGTTGTTTGCGTTTTTTGTTGTGATGTACTCAATATCACAGGTGAACGAGGGAAAATATCGGGTGCTGTCGAACACACTGAATTCGGCGTTTGAGCTTTCGTCCGGCAAAGAGAATGTTCCGTTAACCCTTAAGCCCATACAGATTGGTCAGCCGGAAAAGAGTTTGCGACCGAATGTGATTGCCGAAAATATTACAGAGTCCGGAAGTTCTGATTATGAGGTCGAGACGGAAGATGCCTCACCGCAGCAGGCTGGACTTAATGACTTATCTGAGTTGTTTGAGGAAGAGTTTTCCGAACTCATAAATCAGGAGCTGGTTCAGATTCATGGGAATGAGTTCTGGTTAGAGGTTGAGCTGAAATCAAGTATTTTATTTGACTCGGCGGACGCAGAGCCGAGTTTTCAGGCCAAAAATATTTTCGAAGAGATGGCCGGTCTTCTCAGAGATTACGGTAATGAAGTCAGGGTTGCGGGCTTTACAGACAATGTACCCATCGCTACTTCCCGTTTCCCCAGTAATTGGGAGCTGTCTTCAGCGAGAGCGGTGACGGTGGTTAAATTGCTGGCGGCTTCAGGCGTGGCGCCAGAGAGATTGTCTGCGGTGGGATATGGCGCGTTTCATCCGATAGCCGAAAATGACAGCGAAGAAGGACGATCTGCAAATAGACGAGTGACTTTGTTGATTGCCCGGGACGGTCGTGAAAGCAATGATTCTGTTACAGGAAAACGTGGTTCTACGGATAACGGTAGAAATGTAAACGAGAGCCCGAACGTGGATAGCGATGAATCAACGACTGCGGGTTCAGTTGAGACGTCAGAAGAAGACAGCAAGATAGAACCTGTTGAGTTAGGTGGAGGTGGGTGGTTATTCAGCAGTAATCCCGAATTACCGCGCCTGCAAAATTAGTCCGATTAAACTGTTTAGCTAAGAGGTGTGTCGCGTGCTTGCGTGGACAATAGCCAATCAAAAAGGTGGTGTTGGTAAAACAACGACAACGGTTGCACTTGCCGGGCTGTGTGCCGAGCAGGGTAAACGTGTCTTGTTGTTGGATCTCGACCCTCACGGTTCATTAAGCAGCTATTTTAAGCATGAGCCGGATCAGGTGGTGAACAGTACATTTACCCTGTTTCAGCAGCGCAAAGAGCTGTCTGCCGATCTTGTGCGACAGTGTATTGTGGAAACAGGCTACGACAACCTGTCACTGATTCCATCCTCTATGGCGCTGGCAACATTGGAGCGTCAGGCCATCAGTCAGGATGGAATGGGGTTGGTGATCAGTCGGGCTTTGGCGGCGATTAAAGGGGAATTTGATATTGTCCTGATTGATTGTCCTCCTTTGCTGGGTATTTTGATGGTCAACGCTTTGGCGGCTTGTCAGCAGTTATTAATTCCTGTGCAGACAGAATTTCTGTCTTTGAAGGGGTTGGAGCGTATGACGCAAACTCTGCAAATGATGGGTAAGTCGCGTAAACACCCTTTGCAGTACAGCATCGTGCCGACTATGTTTGATCGCCGTACTCAGGCTTCTGTGGTGAGCCTGCGCTCCATACGTAATGGGTATGATGACAAGGTATGGCCAGGCAAGATCCCTGTGGACACCAAGCTGCGTGATGCGAGCAAAGCGGGGGTTCCTCCGCACCTGTTTCAAAAGGATAGCCGTGCAGTGGAGGCCTATCGGTCATTGCTGAAGTGGCATCTGTCCCGCTGTATTCCTCGCGGGGCAAGTGCCGCGGCGTCAATGAATGAGGCTGCCCTGTGAGCGGCGCACCTGATGACCTGCTTCAAGGTTACTTCGACGATTTATTGACGTCCGAAGATGTCACTGAGGACCGCGGTTATCCTGAAGCGGAAGTATCGGGAGTGGCGCCGGCGACCACAGCTCCGTCCAGCAGTCCTCTGTCTGAGTCTGATCAGGGGCGTGTGGCTAGTCATGTGCGTGTAGCCAGTCAGAAAACTACGGCAGGCCCCAGGCCCACAAGGCCCAGCGCACCTGTATTAGAGCCAGATAGCACGGTTCAAGCTCGAGAGCGGTTGGCTCGGTTGCTGGCCTCCACACCTCTGGCTCTTGCTGAGCAGCAAGAGGTTGTCACACCTACGGTTTTAACACTGGATTCAAGGCCTGTTTCAGTTCCCGATGCAACTCCAGCTGCTGCTACAACGTTAACTACTGATACAACGTTAACTACTGATACAACATTAACTGCTGATACATTAGTGCCAGATGTTGAGTCTGAAGAGGCGCCGAAGGAGGAAAAGGACGAATCTGCCGAATCTTCAATGGCTGAGGAGGTCACTTCTAAGACTGCCGAATCCCTGGATAGCTCGGCCGAGTGGCTGGAAAATGGTCGTCCCGCTTGGGCACAGGAGCGTTTTGAGGTTCTTTTGTTTGAAGTTGCCGGCCTGACATTGGCTGTGCCACTGATTTCCCTGGGTCAAATTCAGCCTTTGACGGATGAATTGACGCCATTATTTGGTCAGGCCGAGTGGTTTATGGGGCTTCAGCCAACCCCAGTGGGTAAAATCCGAACCATCAATACCGCGCGTTTTGTGATGCCTGACCGGTATGACGATAGCTTTGTCGAGAATGCCAAGTACGTGGTCTCTATCAATGGGTTGCCGTGGGGGCTGGCTGTCGATGTCGTGAATCAGCCAATTACTCTGCAGCCTGAAGACGTTAAATGGCGAGGCGAGCGGAGTAAGCGCCCCTGGCTGGCCGGGACCGTCAAACAGCATATGTGCGCGCTGTTGGATGTACAGACAATGGGCGAGATGCTAAAGGTCGCAGACCTAAAGAAATCCTCTGAGGATCCTCTTAAGGGTTAATCCGGCCAGAGTGGTTTTTGGGGCAAGAGTGTGCTCCAGAAGCGGTACAGTAGCCGGAGAAACACTGATTCTTATTTACACCACCAGTGTTTCTCAACTAAATAGCGATTTAAAAACAATTAGTCTCTTTTCCTATTCAATCTTTTTCTTCCCTGGCCGATATGCTGGCATAGAAGCTGCAAACCTATACTGCAACCGTGTGAAATTGATGTTTTTTTGACGCTTCCCGGTGTTTGCTTTCTGACACAACCTCAATGGAGAGGGATGTAGGTGACAGAGGTTGCGCAGCATGAGACACAACACGATAAGATCCTTTGAGGACTGATTTATGGCAAACAACTCTGCAATGAGTAAAACCAGTGACGATCCGATTTTGCAGTGGGTCACCTTCAAATTGGCCGGTGAGACCTACGGCGTTAACGTGATGCAGGTTCAGGAAGTGTTGCGCTATTCGGAGATTGCTCCGGTACCGGGTGCACCCTCCTATGTTCTGGGCATTATCAATCTGCGCGGCAATGTTGTGACTGTCATTGATACCCGTCATCGGTTTGGACTGGATGGCGGTGAGCTGACTGACCACACTCGAATTGTGATCATCGAAGCAGATAAACACGTTGTGGGCATCCTGGTGGATAGCGTCGCGGAAGTTGTTTATTTGAAAGAGTCCGAGATTGAGACCGCTCCTAATGTGGGTAATGAAGAGAGCGCGAAGTTCATTCAGGGGGTGTGCCATAAAAACGACGAGCTGTTGATTCTGGTTGAGCTTGATAAGCTGTTAACCGATGAAGAGTGGGCAGAAATCGACGACGTTTAAATTACCCGAGCAGAACTGCCGTCTATGATGTTGTAAGTCATTGGCGGCACTAATTATGAGTGGAGACTGCAGTGATCGTATCAGATAACGTATGGATGGATGTGCTTGTATTTTCGGCGTTAGGACTCAGTGTGCTGTCACTGGGGGCTGCTCTGATGTGCTTTTCCACGATGCGTAAGCAGGCTGCGATCAATACGGCTCTTTTCCAAAAGCTGGAAAAGAGCTTACAGGTTTCTGAGAGTGGGGCGGTTGGACTGGGAAAGCGTCTTGTTGCTTTGGAACAGCAATTTTCAAACTCTGCAGAGTCCGGTCAATGTCAGAATCAAACATCGCGTCCAGCGTCTTCTGTCCACCTGGATGAAAGCTTGAAAGATGCCATGTCTTTGCTCAATGCCGGTTTGAGCCCGGAAGAAGTGGCGCGGCGTTGTGGCATATCTAAAGCAGAAGCTTCTCTCATGAAGTTGATGCGCGCGCAATCGCCAGAGGCAGCTTAACCTTCAGTGGTCGTTGCACCGGAACAGCGTGCCTGATCGCTTGTTCCTAATTGCCTAACCTGTGAACCGTTCTTTAGTCAAAAAGACACTAAGGCTATAGGTCTTCCTCACCTACACTTTTTAAAGGCGTGTAGGTTTGGAGGCCAAAATGAGCTTTTTGATCAGTAGGGTGCATTATCTCTTCTTGTTTTTCTGCCTTTGTGTGGCGTTTCCAAGCGTTGCGAATGAGACGCCATTGGGCGTGTCGGGTGCAACCACAATCAATGTGTTTAAAGCCAAGGAACTCTACGATCGAGGGGCGGTATTTATTGATGTCCGCAATAATGATGAGTGGACTATTGGTCATATCGATGGGGCGATTCACCTGGATTTCCAAAAAGATTTTGCCAAGCTTTACAGTTCAAAGTTAGTCAACCGAGATACGCCAATTGTTATTTATTGCAACAGTTCCAACTGTTTACGAAGTGCGTACGCAGTAGCCGTCTCTGTTCACTGGGGGTTCAGTAATGTCTATTATTTCAGAGAAGGTTATTTTGCCTGGATTCTCGAAGATTACCCATCGATTATGAGTAATATGGCCAGAAACTAGCGACGTTAATTGGGTGAAGTGATGCAGTTTTTTGTCGGGTGAGCCTGGTTTAAGCGTGAGAAGGGCAGGCTTCTGTAATATTGACCGTCCCGTGGTGGCGTGTCACACTCGTTCCAGTTGTATCGATGTTTCCTTGCAAACAAAACACGGTCTCTGAACTTCCTCAGGGCTTTAACGAAATGGCAAACCGAAAGTGATTTCGGGACGCAAAGCCAGTGCCCAAATGCAGAATTTTTGCATTATCGGGTCGAACGGTTATCGAATATAAGGTCGGCTAGATGCCACGAAAAACCGCCTCCCGATTGACCAATGAGCTCAGGCTGAAATATGCGTTGGGTTTGCTTGTCGTTGCGATCCTGTCATCGGCACTGACTATATTAGGCGTCAATACCTACTCTTGGTTGTCCCCCGATAAGTCGTCGGCTCCCTATCTTCACGATATACCGTTTGATCGTCTTGATGCTGTTCATTTGTGTGAGGATAAAGCCAAAGTGAGGTTTGGCGATAAATTGGTTCGTACCGATACCGACTGGCGTTCCACCCGTTTTCAGGCAGATAAGCATGTGTATCTGGTGATCCTAAATGGTTCTATCGGTAACTATGAGCAACATGAAAAAGCCAAAATCTACTGTTATGTCGATCCCGATGATCAGTATGTAAGCTATTTTAAGGCTTATGATCTTGAAGGAAGGTCTATGTTGAGCCGTAATATCAGTATGGATACGATGCTCGAAGGTCTGAGTGGTCCATAACTCTATTCCCGGTAGGTAAGCCCTTCTCCCTAAGCCCACGTCGCCCTGAATTTTCTTGTCTGTTTTCCCATTAGGGCGTCCATTTTGACGCCCTAATGGGCTGTCGTATCTGTGGAGAACTGGTAAAAAAGGACAAAATGGCCGATTTGCTGTTCATTTTCGCGCAATCGACGGCCCTGCAGGGCTTGAGGGGCTGGACTCCAGATGGGCTGTGATAGACTCGGCTCATTGAAAACCTGAGGAAGAGATTGATGAAATTTGAAGGTACTGAGAATTACGTCGCGACAGACGACTTGAGAATGGCTGTTGATGCCGCTGTGGCTCTGCAGCGCCCGCTGCTGGTGAAAGGCGAGCCGGGTACAGGTAAAACCATGCTGGCTGAGCAGGTGGCTGGTTCCATGGGGATGCGCCTGATTCAGTGGCACATTAAGTCCACCACCAAAGCTCAACAGGGCTTGTACGAGTACGATGCAGTGTCCCGTTTGAGAGACTCTCAGCTGGGCAATGACAAGGTTAACGATATCTCCAATTACCTGAAGAAAGGTAAGTTGTGGGAAGCCTTTGAATCCGAGGAGCAGGTCGTACTGCTGATTGATGAAATCGACAAAGCGGATATCGAATTCCCTAACGATTTGCTGGTTGAGCTCGATAAGATGGAGTTCTTCGTTTACGAAACCGGTGAAATCGTCAAAGCCAAGAAACGTCCTATCGTTATCATTACCA
>NZ_CBFIHX010000101.1:0-13068 GCF_965662505.1 Pseudomaricurvus sp.
ACATGCTGTCAGCGTCAATCCGATTAAAATCGATAGCACTATCTTGTTCATTTTTAAACCTTCTTTTGTGTCGAAGTGTTTGAGGTGCTCGAGACGCTCTTTCTCTGTCAGCAAACTTCTATTGAAAAGCACTCTGGATTTCCTCGTCAAGAGTCTGCTGCGAACCGTTTTCGAGAAGTAGTCCGTGAGCACCAATTAAGGCATCAAAGTCCAGTTGCAGTAATTTTTCAAAATCCGATTTCATCGAGCCGTTTTCAGGTGTTACTCGCTTTAGCCAGGGTGGACCAATGTTGATACCTGTTTTAAATCCAAGGAGCTTGAAAGCTGTTTTTGTGAGCCAGCTAAAATAACTCCAGTCCGCGTGATACTGAACACTGTCGGTGGTGATCAGCAGTTTATGTTCTTTAATCAGCAGAGCGGCTTCCGGAAATTGAGCGGATTCAAAGATAAAGAACTCTGAGTTTGGAAAAGGGCTTTCAGTGTTTTTAGCAATCCGCTGAGTGGGAGCGGGTGATGTGTAGGTGGTCTGACCTTCCTGAGCCCAAAATTCGCATGGATAGCGATCGAGATAAAATGCGTCGTCGAGACCATGGAAATCTCCGAGCCTGATGATGTGTTTGACGCTGCCGAGCTTGTCCAGTTGTTTGAGTCCTGTGTCGCTCATCCGCACAGGGTTGATCAAGATTAACTCGTGCCCGTGTTGCAGAATGATCATGTTTCGATTCATCCGCATCCCCGGCCCCATTTTGATGCTGCCGTGCAGCAGGTAAACGCCGGGATACAAGGCTTTTATATCATCGTGCGGGTATGCGGGTGGGTACATCACTTTTCCTTAAGCCATTCGCAATAAATAGTAGCCATCAAAAATATCTGTTGAGCTTAGATGACCAAGGGTCAGTACGCCATGTCCAGGTTTTCTTCAGTCTAATGCACTCCCCGCATCCACTTCTTCAGCCAGGGCGAGATTAAAATCATAAACACCCCGACACCAACCCCTGTCCACATTAAGAACTGATACAGCTCGGTATAGGTCGCCAGCGCATGAGCCACATCCTGAGTCTCGCCGGTGGAGATGTCGATGGAGGCCATTTTGCCGAGGCGGGTGGCGACGGTTTCTGACAGCGAGGTGGCGAGAAACCAGGTGCCCATACTGGCGCCGACGACGCGGCGCATAGAGAGCTTGGTGACGGCCGATAGGCCAACCGGTGAGAGGCAGAGTTCGCCGGTGGTGTGCAGCAGGTAGGCCAGGGTCAGCCAGATGATGGCGACCTTGCCGTCTTCGCCAAGGAATTGGGCGCCGATGACCATGGCACCAAACCCCAGCCCGGCCTGAATAATACCCAGCCCAAATTTCACCGGTGTAGAGGGTTCCCAGCCGCGACGGCCAAGCCAGATCCACAGTGCCGCCAGCAGAGGAGCGCAGACAATGATAAAAAACGGATTCAGTGAACCGAACATGGAGGCGCGAACTTCTGCGCCCATCACGGTGCGATCTACGACGCGGTCTGCATAGAGGGTCATGCTGCCAGCGGATTGTTCAAACAGCGCCCAGAACACCACCGACGAAGCGATCAGTATCATCAGAACCAGGGTGCGCTGGAACTCTTCCCGGCTGCCTTTCAGTAATGCAAACGCAGGCAGGGCGATCAGGGCGATGGTGAGCAGGACGTTCTGGCTCATGTGGACAACGTGTTCGTGTTGCAGCAGCAGCCAAATCACCGCCAGCGATAGCAGACCCCCGAGATAAATTATCCATTCACGATTGAGAGGGCCGATAACCCCCTGTTTAAGAATGTCCGGGTTGGAGGGTTCTGCCAGTCCCATCAGGTGTTTCTGGCCTTTGAGGAATGTCAGCAGGCCGAACAACATTCCAATGCCCGCAGCGCCAAAGCCGTAACCCCAGCCAAAGGTTTCGCCGAGCCAGCCGCAGAGCAGCGTCGCGCTAAACGCGCCAATGTTGATGCCCATGTAGAAGATGGTGAAGCCGCTGTCGCGACGGGGGTCGTCCCTGCCGTAAAGCTGACCGACAATGGTGGAGATGTTGGGCTTCAGAAACCCAACACCCACGGCAATCAGTGCCAGGGCAAAAAAGAAAACATCGAGCGCGATAACATCCTGAATGATGAGCGTCTGACTCAGTTCGGTGCCAGCGGCGACTACGCTGCCATCGTTCAGTGTCAGCGATGAATTCAGCACCGTACCGGCAGCGTAGGAAACCGCTTGCTGGCCTTCATAAGCCATCAGCAGGTGACCGCAACACAACAGCACCGCGCCAAACACCACCGCTTTGCGCATCCCCAAATAGCGGTCAGCCAGCAGGCCGCCAATGACAGGCAGGGCATAGACCAAACCGGCGTAGGCACCGAGCACGTCGTAACCGGCGGCGTCGGTAAACAGGTGGTATTTGGTGAGGTAGAGCAACAACAGGAACTTCATGCCGTAAAACGAAAAACGCTCCCACAGCTCGGTGGCGAAGCAGATATAAAGCCCTTTGGGATGACCAAAGAGCTCGTCTGTGGGTAGCGATTCAGCCTGGCTGTTTGTCGTCATAAGCGAGTCATGTCCTATGTGTGCTTGCCGGTGTCGATAGAGCGCCGTCAGTTAGGGTAATGAAAAACAGATATAACTGACTTTGTGTCTATTCCACAATGTGACAGGCCTTTAGAGTGTCACAAAGGCTAAAATAAATACAAGGCTCGTGTGGAAGGAGGGTGGTCTGACACCTGTTCAGGCCGCGAGAATGACGTTCAGAGTAATGTATGTTCAACGACGCAAGTTCGGGTTATCGGTTGTGGCCGGTACGCTGTTTCTGTTGTCTGTCGTCAGCTGCGTTCAGCAGTCAGCCGATGTAGTTCTCATGAATGGCGGACGACTCTCTGACACCGAGGTTCAGCGATTACTCGACAGCCAAATGCTACTGGCGGATGCAAACCCAGACGCTCTGGATAGTGCGCGGGCGCTTTTGGCCCAAGACCCGCTGGCGGTCAACGGCGAGATGCGACGTTTTATCCACGCCTACGTTGCTGCCGAATCATCGTCCAACAGCAAGTTGCAGCAATTGCTCCAGGCGCTGCTGCACGGAGGACTGTTGGGGGTCAGCTACAACCCGATGAAAACCTACACCGCCGCCGAGACCTTTTATTATCAGGAGGGCAATTGCCTGTCGTTTTCGATGTTGACGGCGGCGCTGGGGCGAGAGGTGGGGCTCAACGTCAGATTTAACGAGGTGCAGGTGCCGCCCACCTGGGATATGCAAAGTGCCCGCACACAGGTGAATTACCGTCACATGAATGTCGTCGTCAAAGCCGGACGGCAACGCAAGATCGTCGACATCAATATGAGCAACTACAGCGTCGATTATCAGCAGGATCTGGTGTCCGACGACTACGCGGTGGCTCAGTATTACAATAACCTGGCGATGGAGTCTCTGATTAACGGTGAGCCGGCGGTGTCTTTCCTGCTGTTGCGCGAGGCCCTGACCCGGGAGCCTGAGCTGTCTTTTTTGTGGGGTAATCTGGGCACGGTGTACCGCAGAGCCGGCTACTATCACGAGGCGGAAGTGGCCTATCTGAAAGGTCTGCAACTGGATGGGGCGGATCTGATGATTGTCAGCAACCTGGCTCGGCTGTACCGGCAAATGGACAGCCCGGACAAGGCAGACTATTACGAGCAACTGGCCGCCAGTTATCGGGCCAGAAACCCCTATTACCGCTATTCACAAGCCGGTGAGGCCTTCGCGACTCGTCAGCTTGACGATGCATTGGACAATATTACCGCGGCCATTGAAGCCTACAGCCAGGATTCCCGGTTCTATTTTTTGGCGGCGAAAATCAATAGGGCGCTGGGAAGGAATGGTGAAGCGCGGCGGCAATTGCAGATGGCCATGTCTCTGACCGGGGATGATGCCCAGAGGCGTCTGTATCGGGAAACACTGGCGGAGCTCACCCCAAACAATCTGGGTGAGCTTACCACCATCGAGCGGGATTAATCGTCGCCCTCGGGGCCGTCGGACATGCCCAGCTCTTTCAGCTTGCGAGTCAGGGTGTTACGACCCCAGCCCAGCAGATTGGCCGCGTCGCGCTTGCGACCGGCGGTGTGCTTGAGTGCGGTTTCAATCAGGGCTTTTTCAAACGTCGGTACGGCTTCTGAAAGAATGTCATTCTGGCCGCGCGCCAAAGCCTGATCGGCCCAGTGACGCAGAGCTTTTTCCCAATCGCCGGAGGGGCTCTCTTCACCCTTGCTTTCCATCAGCTCTGGCGGCAGATCTTCCAGGTGTACTTCACGGCCAGAGGCCATCACCGTAATCCAGCGACAGGTGTTTTCCAGTTGGCGCACGTTGCCGGGCCAGTCCAGGTTACAGAGGTAGTTTTCGGTCTCTGGCAGCAGGATCTTGGTTTCCACTTCCAGTTCTTTGGCCGCTTTATGGAAGAAGTGTTGAGCCAGCTTGGCAACGTCCTCACGGCGGTCGCCGAGCTTGGGAATGTGGATGCGGATCACGTTCAGACGGTGGAACAAATCTTCCCGGAAGCGATTATCTTCGACCAGGCTTTCCAGATTTTGGTGGGTTGCGGCAATGATGCGCACATCCACTTTAACTGGCGTGTGGCCGCCGACCCGATAGAACTCACCGTCCGCCAGCACCCGCAGCAATCGGGTTTGGGTCTCGGCGGGCATGTCGCCAATCTCATCGAGAAACAGGGTGCCGCCATTGGCCTGTTCAAAGCGACCCTGACGTTGACCGCCGGCACCGGTGAAGGCGCCTTTCTCATGGCCAAACAGCTCTGATTCGATCAGATCGCGGGGAATTGCGGCCATATTCAATGCGATAAAGGTGTTGTTGCGACGCGGGCTGTGGCGGTGAAGGGCACGAGCCACCAGTTCTTTACCGGTACCGGATTCGCCGTTGATCAGAACCGTGATGTTGGATTGTGACAGGCGGCCGATGGCGCGAAACACTTCCTGCATGGCGGGAGCTTCACCAATGATCTCGGTGGCCATCTCCGGTTCCGGCGGCGTGTGTTCCTGCAGTTGTTCCTGAGCATGGATCAGGGCGCGTTTGATCACGGCAACAGCTTCGTCGACATCAAACGGCTTGGGCAGATATTCGAAAGCACCGCCCTGATACGCCGAGACCGCGCTGTCGAGGTCCGAGTGAGCCGTCATGATAATAATCGGCAGGCCGGGGGCGTCTTCAGACAGGATTTTCAGCAGGGAAAGTCCGTCGGTACCGGGCATGCGAACGTCGGTGATAACGGCATCCGGGCGGCCGTTCTTCATCGCATTCAGTGCGCGGTCGCCACTTTCAAACGCGGTACAGGCGATACCTTCCTGCTGCAGAGCACGCTCAAGTACCCAGCGGATGGAGCGGTCATCGTCAATGATCCAGACATGATTAGAAGGTGTTCGGCTAGGCTGCATGATGTTGTTCCAGTGGTATATAGATGGAGAAGGTGGTTTGTCCCGGCTGGCTTTCGCACTCTACCAGCCCCTGATGTTGTTGAATGAGGTGTTGCGAAATAGCGAGTCCCAGCCCCGTACCTTCCGGTCGGCCGGTGATCATCGGGTAGAAGATGTTGGTCAGCATGTCCTGAGGAATGCCGGGGCCGTTGTCTTCGATATCGATCCGGCATACCAGCGGGTGGTGTTGCTGACCGATGGTAAATTGCCGCTGAATCCGGGTGCGCAAGGTGATGATGCTCTGCTCGTTAAGATCCGCTTCCTGCAGCGCCTGCATGGCATTGCGGGCAATGTTCAGCAGCGCCTGAATCAGCATTTCTTTGTCGGCTTCAAATTCGGGGATGCTGGGGTCGTAGTCGCGACGAATGCGAATGCCACTGCCACACTCGGCTTTAATGACGCTGGCAATGCGCTCCAGCACCTCGTGGGCGTTGGTCTGTGCAAACGAGGGCAGCTGGCGTGGGCCGAGCATGCGATCTACCAGGTTGCGAAGGCGATCTACTTCTTCAATGATGATGCCGGTGAATTCATCGAGGTCGTTACCCGGCAGTTCTCGTTCCAGCAATTGAGCGGCGCCACGGATGCCTCCCAGTGGGTTCTTGATCTCGTGGGCCATGCTGCGCACCAGATTGCGCACGGTCTCCTGAGAGGAGATCAGAGCTTCTTCCCGGCTGATTCGCAACAGGCGGTCGAGAGCCACAATTTCGATGATCACGCCATCCTGATTGGACAGCGGGGTGACCGTGTAATCCACGGTCAACTGTTCGCCGTTGTGTAGCTGCCATTGTGCGCGGCGCTTGGTGAACTGGTTTTCCTCAACAATGGCAGTTCGCAGGGTGTCTGCTGGGCTGCCGTCTTCCCGGAAATAGTGCAGAAACGACGTGCCCAGAACTTTCGCCTGGCTGACAGCCAGTAATACCTCGGCGGCCGGATTGAGGTACTTCAGTCGGAGACTGCTATCGACGAAGACTACGGCAACGTTGAGGTGCTCGAGGATGCTCTTATAAGGTTGTTCTGATGGCATGTGTTATCCGTTAAATGAGGCTTAGACACTCGGTGTTTTTGCGCAGGTTCTCGGTGTCTTGTCCGATCCTCGCTGGGTTTGCCGCCACTCAGTCGGAGGCCCGGTCCATTATGCGGTTTGCACCTTATTGATCCGGGAATGTTTTCCGAGAGGTGATTGCTTAGGCATGGTTGCCGCACCCATCTTGTCTTAACCTGCAGTAATTCTTAGCAAGAAACGAACCAATACGGCGCACCCGCCCCTTTTCGGTGAAATCACGCGGATTGAGGGGGTGAGTGGCAGATGCCTCCACGAAATTGTGTTTTATTTTGGTGCAGGCCAACTGAGGGGCGCATTTTATGGCCTAGTTTGGGACGTGTCTGTAGCCTGGATTTCTCTTGCGTTCACTCTAGCGCGCGCTTTTACGTGGCACTGAATTGCGTTGCACATAGATGGTGACCGCGTTTGAACGCCCCATTACCTCACCTGAGGAATTTATGACCACGGCCCGAAGGCTGTGTTCGCCGCGGTAGACTTCGCGCAGGACAAGGTTGGTTGAGTAAAACTCCTGCCCGAAGGCCTGGCCGTTCAGCAAAATGCGGATGTGATCACCGTTCCTGAGTTGAGGGTTAATGCTGAGGCTGACCGGGATTTCATACTGCCCCATAGGGACCTGGGTGCCTTCCTGTGGGTTGTTGATGCGAACCTGATAGTTCACCGGGGCTTTTTTCACGGTGGGTAGCGGTCGGGGCTGGGCGGAAACCGGAGGTTGAGTGTTGATGTCCGGCAGATCAACGGGATCGGCCTTGTCCTTGTCTTTGGGGTTGTCTGTATAGACTGTGTTGCCTTGCTCATCCACGGTTTTGTAGATTTCGGCGGTTGCGGTCATGCCGATCAGAGAGAGGAACAACAATACTGCGCAGGTGATTTTCATGTCGCTGTCCGTGTCGAAAGTGATACCAGTAAAGGTTATGTCGCTTAGATTAGCGGGTTTTTTCGATATAGGCGAGCGGTGGACGTGTGGGGTGTGAGCTCTTAGAGGTGTGCTTCTGCTAAATATGACGCCCATAAAAAAGGGCCGCAAATGCGGCCCTTTTCGATCAATTTAACCGGTACAGGTCTTATACAGAGTAGTACAGATCAAACTCTACAGGGTGAGTGGTGTGCTCAACCTTGTGAACTTCTTCCATCTTCAGTTCGATGTAAGCGTCGATCATGTCTTTAGTGAATACGTTGCCCTGAGTCAGGAACTCGTAATCTTCTTCCAGACATGCCAATGCTTCGCGCAGCGAACCGGCAACTTGTGGGATCTCGGCAGCTTCTTCCGCTGGCAGATCGTACAGATCTTTATCAGCAGCATCGCCAGGGTGGATCTTGTTCTTAACGCCGTCCAGGCCAGCCATCAGCAGGGCTGCGAAAGCCAGGTATGGGTTGGCAATTGGATCCGGGAAGCGAGCTTCAACACGTACAGCCTTAGGAGAAGAAACGTAAGGGATACGGATAGAGGCAGAGCGGTTACGGGCAGAGTAAGCCAGCATAACAGGTGCTTCGAAGCCAGGAATCAGACGCTTGTAGGAGTTGGTACCTGGGTTGGAGAAAGCGTTGATCGCTTTAGCGTGCTTGATCACACCACCGATGTAATACAGGGCAGTTTCAGACAGGCCAGCATAGCCGTCACCAGCGAACTGGTTAACACCGTCCAGCCAGTAAGACATGTGAACGTGCATGCCGGAACCGTTGTCGCCAACGATTGGCTTAGGCATAAAGGTCGCAGTCTTGCCGTAGGCGTGAGCAACGTTGTGTACGCAGTACTTCAGGATCTGTACTTCGTCCGCTTTCTTAACCAGAGTGTTGAACTTAACACCAATCTCACACTGACCAGCGTTGGCCACTTCGTGGTGGTGTACTTCTACGTCCAGACCCATTTGCTCCATGGCATTACACATGGCAGAACGGATGTCGTGCAGGCTGTCTACAGGTGGTACTGGGAAGTAACCGCCTTTAACGCGTGGACGGTGACCCATGTTGCCATCAGCGTACTCGGCAGCAGTTGCCCAGGCAGCTTCTTCGGAGTTGATTTTGACGAAAGAGCCAGACATGTCTGCGCCCCACTTGATGTCGTCAAAGATGAAGAACTCTGGCTCTGGACCAAAAAAAGCAGTGTCACCCAGACCGGTAGACTTCAGGTAATCTTCAGCGCGTTTGGCAACAGAGCGTGGATCGCGCTCGTAACCTTGCATGGTGGAAGGCTCCACGATGTCACAGCGAACGATAACGGTAGGCTCGTCAGTGAACGGATCCAGGATGGATGCTGAATCGTCTGGCATCAGGATCATGTCGGATTCGTTAATGCCCTTCCAGCCGGAGATAGAAGAACCATCGAACATTTGACCGTTTTCGAAGAAATCCTCGTCAACAGTGCGAGCAGGAATGGTTACGTGCTGTTCTTTACCTTTGGTGTCAGTGAAACGCAGGTCAACCCAACGCGCTTCGCTTTCTTTAATCAGATTCAGAGTGTTCTCTGACATGTGGATGCCTCCAAAATNGCCTAACCAAGACAAATTTAACCCTAGCTAATACGAAATTAATGTCCGAATTGACTAAAGTATTAAAAAAAGCCTTCCTCGTGTCCCGGTTTCAGGTGAGTGTGCGGGAAGTCAGTCACGCATTCTTCACGTTTTACTCTCGGGACGCAAGAGAGAGTGATCGATAACAGGGCAAATTGTATGCCAGCACTAAAATAATCGGTTCCGGCCGCTATATTCGGGGTTTTTCGTCGATCTGACCAAAGCTGGTAAAAACGGAAGTGATCTATTTTGGTGCACAAAATAGAGTCTTTGTCCAAGATGGTGCATGACGCTTTTTTTTGGGTTTTTCCAGCATGGCGTTGTACCCCAGGGGCTGAATTACGGGCCGAATGTTTTGCGGCGGGTGTGTGTGAGTCGTGGTTGATCTATAATCGCGCGCCCCAGCGGCTATTCGTATCGATCCTTGCTTCTGCCATCGGTGTCAGCGATTGGTTTTAGCGAGGTCGGTTGGCGGCTCACCGTGAGTAAGTTCCACGCAATAACAGGCATAGTAGGCTAAGTTCATGCATTTTATCGTCAAGCTCTTCCCTGAAATCACTATCAAAAGCCCGCCAGTGCGCAAGCGATTTATCAAGCACTTGCGTGAAAACCTGAAAGAGTTATTCCGGGCGGTGCCGTTTACGGTTCAGGTAACCCGTGATTGGGACAAGATTGACGTGTTGGCCGATTCGGACGAACAGGCCGACATCGCACAGGTGGCGGAGATTCTTTCCCACACCCCTGGCATCGCCTACTTCTCTCAGGTTCAGACCTACCCGCTGGGGGATCTGGAAGATATTTTTCAGAAGACCAAAGCCATCTGGGCTGACGCTCTGGAAGATAAGACCTTTTCTGTGCGGGTGAAGCGCAATGGCGACCACGAATTCAGCTCCATAGAGGTGGAGCGCTATGTGGGCGGCGGTCTGAATCAGCACACCCAGGCCAAGGGCGTAAAGCTCAAGCATCCGGACGTCACGGTGCGACTGGAAATCAAGCGCGATCAGCTGCACGTGATTCAACGGCAAACTCAGGGGCTCGGCGGTTTCCCTCTGGGCAGTCAGGAACCCGTGCTGTCGCTGATCTCCGGCGGGTTCGATTCCACGGTATCCAGTTACCTCACCATCAAGCGCGGTATTCGGACCCACTACTGCTTTTTTAATCTGGGCGGTCGCGCTCATGAGGTGGGGGTGAAAGAAGTCGCCTATTATCTATGGAGGAAGTTCGGCGCCTCGCACAAGGTGATGTTCGTCACTGTGCCGTTTGAGGATGTGGTGTCCGAAATCCTGCAAAAGGTGGATAACTCTCAGATGGGCGTCGTCCTGAAACGCATGATGCTGCGTGCCGCGACCAAGGTGGCTGAAGAGATGGAGATTCAGGCGCTGGTCACTGGAGAGGCCATCGGTCAGGTGTCCAGTCAGACGCTGACGAACCTGTCGGTGATTGACAGTGTGACCGACACGCTGGTGCTACGCCCCCTGATTGCCATGGATAAGGGTGAAATCATCGACGTCGCGCGTCGTATAGGTACCGAGGAGTTTGCGGCGGCCATGCCGGAGTACTGTGGGGTGATTTCCCGCAAGCCCACCACCCGTGCCCAGGAGGAGCGTGTTGCTCACGAAGAGGGTAAGTTTGATTACGCTGTGCTGGAATCGGCCATTAACGAGCGCCGTACCGTGCACATCGACAAGGTGATGGATGATCTGGACGACGACGTGCAGGTGGACGTTCAGCATCAGGTGCAGCCGGCTCAGGCGGTGATTGATGTGCGCCATCCGGATGAAGAGGAATTGCGCCCCTTGCAACTGGACGGTATCGAAGTGTTAAAGATCCCTTTCTACAAGCTCAGTACCGAGTTTTCCGCGCTGGATAAGGCCCGTACCTATCTCCTTTATTGCGAAAAAGGTGTGATGAGTCAGCTGCATGCGGCTAATCTGATGGATGCAGGCCATAAGAATTTGGGGGTTTTCCGTCCGGAAAACGATTGATCTCAGCGGATGTCTCGGGCGTACACGCGATAGCGCTATGTAGGCGGAGTATAGGTGGAATATAGGTGCAATGTAGGTGGATATAGGTGCAATGTAGGCCGTGAGGGGCATCTATTCAGCACCGCTATATAAGGATTACAGTAAGGATGACAGAAAGCAGCCGTATGGAACTAAGAGCAGCACTATGAGTTTAAAAGCCAAATGGGATTAAGAGCCAAACTGTTGGTGACACTGCTGGGCCTGTTGCTGCTCTCGTTGGGCGTGCTGGGCGGCGTCACCTATTGGCTTTTTGAAAGCAAATTGCGCGGAGAGGCGTTGAGTTACCAGCGCAATATCGCCAGCCAACTGATTATTGGTGCGCGGGCTGATTTGGTGCGCATTTCGGCCGCCCTCAAGCAGTTGTCTGAAAATACAGCCCTGATTTCTGGAGTTGAGAGCGGAGTTGACCCTCAAGCGAGCGGAGTCGACCCTCAAAACAGTGCCGGTCTGAGTACGATACAGTCGAGTTTTGATAATTTTCAGCGTCTCAATATGGGTGTCGGTCAGGTGATTCTGTTTGACCGGAATGGCGACTATATTTTGCATTCGCCCACCTATGCGCCAGTCATGACCGACCATCTCGATGTAGAGGCCGTGCTCAATAGCCGCCATGTTATGGCATCGGGACTGACCCGAAGTTTTTATGCGGATGCCGCGGGTGGCCACATGTTGGTTTCGGTGGCGCCGGTGCGCTCTCGCACGGAGCCGGGGGTTGTGCACGGGTATATCACCACCGTCAGTGGGCTCGACTCCTTTAAGCAAATGGTGGAGGAGAGCGACAGTTCCGTTACCCGCCTGTTTTTCAGTGATAATGACGGTCACTTTTTGGTGAAATCTCCGGAAATTCCTTTTTCTTCTTTGCCTGGTGACATCGCCGGCGCGTTTAATCTGGCCGATGTCGGCTTTCATGACTCTGGGGTATCCGGTCTGGGTGATGTTTCGTCCCAGCCCGAGATGATGGATGTGGGGCTCAGTGGAGGCGGTCAGACAGAGAGTGACTTTAGCAATCCCCACTTTATTGATATGAATGACAACGGTATTTCTTACCGTTTAAGCATGCAGCGGGTGGCCCCCAATCTTTGGCTGGGGTCGCTGATTGATCAGAGGGCCATTGCCAACAACAGCCTGTCGCTGTTGGCGGTGCTTTTGCCGGCGGCGGCGGTGGTGATTGCCCTGTCGGGGTTTATTTTCTATCTGAGAGTGTTTGGGGTGATTCTCAAGCCGATTGAGGTGTTGATTCAGGCAACCCGGAAGATCTCCGGCGGGGAGTATCGTCCCGATATTGAGATTGCCAGCGAAGACGAGCTGGGGGAGCTGGCGGATGCTTTCCGGGTAATGGGGCGGCAGCTGGAGGATTCCGGCCAGCAGATTGCTCACTTGGCGTATTACGATCCGTTGACGGAGTTGCCCAATCGCACCACTCTGCGGGCCACTCTCAGCAGTATGATTGAGGAGGCGCAGCGCAATGACCGTCAGTTGGCAGTGTTGTTTATCGATCTCGATGACTTCAAAAAGGTCAATGACCGCCTGGGGCATGCGGCAGGTGACGAGTTGTTGGTGCAGGTGGGCAAGCGCCTGCAGCGACGTTTGCGCAGCAGTGATGTGCTGGCCGATGCCAGTCAGGAAGCCGGTGCGGAGCAGGTCATCAGTCGTCGCGGCGGCGATGAATTTAATGCCATTCTGAACAATGTTCACGACGCCCGCGAGGCGGCGCTGGTGGCTGAACGCTTGATTGTGGACATCAACGAGCCACTGTTGATCGACGGCAGCGTGGTCACGGTGGGCGCCAGTGTCGGCGTGGCGCTGTTCCCCTGTGACGGGGAGGATGCGGATACCTTGCTACGGCATGCGGATATGGCCATGTACGAGGCCAAGGGGCTGGGCAAAAACAAATACTATCTGTTCACAGAGAGTATCAACGCCCAGGTGCACGAGCGGCTGGAGATGGAGCAGAGCATTGCTGGTGGCCTGCAGCGCAACGAGTTTGAGGTGCATTACCAGCCCAAGGTGAATCTGA
>NZ_CBFIHX010000102.1:0-12931 GCF_965662505.1 Pseudomaricurvus sp.
CCTCGTAGAAACCCTGGCAGACGAATCGCCACCAGATGATGCTTCAACATGTCCTCGGCGCTGTTCAACTCCACCGGCCGGTCGCGGCGCGCAAAGGCGCTGATCGGCGCGTGAAATGCGGGTACCGGACACACGTGCACGGTGTCGGGATAATCATCCAAAGAAAGGAAAGTATTGGTATAGACCATGGCCGCATCCAGACGGCCCGTTGCCAGCTCGATGAATTCCCTGGGCAGGGAAACGGACTGATATTCCGCCTGATAACCCCGCTGGGTGAAGACCCGTTCCAGCACCTCAGGGATGATGCAGTAATCCCGGTAGTTGTCGTCACAGTTGTAGGGTGGCGAAAACTGGGAGACCGCCCCAACCCGGATCACTCCTGGCCGAGGGTTTTCCAGAGGCAGCTTGGTGATGACCGGTTTCGATGGCCGCTCCCTTGCACCTCTGATCTCTCTGACCGTGGTCAGGGACGCTTTAGCCGTCTTTTCAGACGGCGCCTCGGCTTTCCACAAAAGCCAACCACCGATCCCCAGGGACACCCCCAGGGTCAGCAATAACAAGCCGCCAAGCATTCGCCGGTATTTCGCTGCCATTCGTTTACGTCATCTTTGTTATTGTTTTATTTGACTATTTATCTGACTTTAGCAGCAGGTCAGGGAGAAAGAAAGCTGGCTCAGTCACCCGCCAACGCCGCTTTCTGGATTTCATTCAGGTCGTTAATGCCTTTCTTGGCCAGTGCCATCATGGCGGAGAATTCGGCCTCGCTGAATGGCTCGCCTTCGGCGGTGCCCTGAATTTCGATGATACCGCCATCGTCGGCCATGACGATGTTCATATCGGTTTCGGCGTTGGAATCTTCCGGATAGTCCAGATCCAGCACCGCTTCGCCCTGGTAGATGCCCACAGACACGGATGCGATCATACGTTTGAGAGGCTCACCTTTGGTTTTGCCTTTGCCTTTCAGGTGGGTGATGGCATCGGCCAGCGCCACACAGGCACCGGTGATGGACGCAGTGCGGGTACCGCCGTCGGCCTGGATCACATCGCAGTCAATTTTGATGGTGTTCTCACCCAGCGCATCCATGTCCATCGCCGCGCGCAGCGAGCGACCGATCAGACGCTGGATCTCTACGGTGCGGCCGCCTTGCTTGCCGGCTGTCGCTTCGCGACGCATACGGGAGCCGGTGGAGCGGGGCAGCATGCCGTATTCCGCTGTCACCCAGCCACGACCTTCACCGCGCATAAACGGCGGTACGCCGCTTTCGACACTGGCGGTACAAATGACCTTGGTATTGCCGAACTCCACCAGCACAGAACCCTCCGCATGGCAGGTAAAGTTACGGGTAATGCGGATATCGCGCAGGCTGTCTGGCGTGCGGCCACTGGGTCGTTGCATAAAAACACCTCGGTAGTTCAGTCATTCAGGCAATATTTCCATTCGTCCCGGTGCCAAGTGCGTACCGGAACGACATTTGAAATGTCGCGCCATTATAGCGGAAGCCAACCACAATAACTGCAGACGCCCACCCAATCAGGGCTTATCCGAGCTGCTTAGCGCTCCCCCTGTGCTACTATCAGCGTCGCTAGAGAGAAAGCACTTTATTTCGACAGAGAGAGAATAAAAAACATGCCTTGCAGTATGACCGGATTTGCCCGCCAGGAAGCCAAATACCCCTGGGGAACCCTGATATGGGAAGTGCGCAGTGTAAACCACCGCTATCTGGAGCCTCATTTCCGCCTGCCGGATTTCCTCCGCGAACTGGAACCGTCACTGCGCGAACAGATGCGCAAAAGCCTGTCGCGGGGCAAGGTTGAAGCCTCTTTCTCCTACCAACTGGGCGGTACCGACAGCCAACAAGAACTGGCCATCAACACCACCTTGCTGAAACAAGTCAGCAACGCCATCGACAACGTCAGCAGCGAACTGGGCCGCACCAACGCCAGCATCGCCCCGGTTAACCCGCTGGAACTGCTGCGCTGGCCCGGCATGCTGGCCGACAACGACATCGACCGCGACGAACTGCTCAAAACCAGCCTCGAGCTGTTCAAACAGGCCATGAGCACCCTGATCGACAACCGCGCCCGGGAAGGGGAGGAACTCAAAAACCTCATCGAACAGCGCCTGCAGGGCATCGAAACCCAGGTCGCTCAAGTGCGCGCCATCCTGCCGGACATCCTCAAAGCCCAGCGGGAAAAACTGCTAGAGAAGCTGGAAAGCCTGAAAGTCGACGTGGATCAGGACCGACTCGAGCAGGAAATCGTCTACCTGGCGCAGAAAACCGACGTCGACGAAGAACTGGACCGCCTCGACACCCACGTCACCGAAGTGCGCCGCACCCTCAAGCAGAAGAACAGCGTCGGCCGCCGGCTCGACTTCTTAATGCAGGAACTCAACCGCGAAGCCAACACCCTGTCCTCCAAATCCATCGTCACCGACACCACCCAGGCAGCGATTGAATTGAAGGTGTTGATTGAGCAGATGCGCGAGCAGATACAGAATATTGAGTAGGACGCAAGCGGACGCCTCAATCCAAGGCGATGCGCTGCACAACCTCCAGCTGTTCGGGAAAGACATGGGTCGCCAACACAATCAGGTGATCCTGAGCAGCGGCGTTAAGCGCTGCCACCACCAGCCCGAGAGCCTCTTTGTCGAGCGCTTCAAACGGCTCATCCAATAGCCACACGGTCTTATCGGACAACAGCAGGCGGGCGAGGGCGATGCGCTTTTGCTCTCCGCCCGACAGCTGCCGGCCTCCGGTGCCCAGCCAGACATCCAGATCGTTTAAATACGCCAGCCCCAGCTGTTCCAGCACCTGTATCATTCTGTGGTCCGAAAGCCGGGAATCCCCCACCACCAGATTGGCTCGTAAGGTGCCCTGCAGTACGATCGGGGTCTGCTCGCCATAGCCCCACTGACGGACCAGACCACCGGCCAACTGGATCCCGTCTACCCGACGTTTACCGCGCGAGGGGATATGACCGGCCAGTGCCTTTAGCAGGCTGCTTTTTCCACTGCCAGAGCTACCGGAAATCTGGACAATACCGCAGGCTGGCAGGGTCGCCGTCAGTGACTCACAGGCCAGTGATTGAGACGGATAATCCCGCGCTGCAAACTGCTCCAGACTGAGTGAGTGTGTAAGTGGGGGGGCATCGATGGGCGGGCAGTCGACCAGAGTCAACTGCTGCAGCGTGTTACGACTGCGCTGAAAACGATTGTATTCCGGCAGGGTGCTCAGAGCCCTGCTCAGCCACTCTGGCGCAGACAACAGCAACAGCGGGATAATTAACGCCTGCGGCCGCCCCAGTACACCCTCATCCGCTGCGGCCATCACCCACAGTAACGCTATAAAGCTGGCTCCCACCAGTAACCACACGGCGCGCTCAGCGGTGAATTGCTGAGCCTGTTTTGCCTGCCACAGTGGCTGGGCACTGGGGGCTCTGCGCAAACGGTCATCGCCCCCCTCGCGAATCAACAGAATATGCCACAGACTGCTGGCGCTGAAGAAATGCTCACTGTCAAAACGAAACTCTCGCTCACAACCGGCCTGCAGGCTCGCCATCTGAATACCGCGGCGCAGGGTATATACCGTTAACCCCAGCCAGACAACCGCCAGCAACACAAAACCGTAAGCCCCCTGCAATCCCAACCACAGTGAGCATCCCAGCCCCAGCGCCAACATAATCACCGCACTGGACTGTTGTGCCACCCAAGAAATCCACAGTGAAGCGATGGTTTCCGTGTGATTGGCCAGCGCCTCGACCAGCCAACTGCGCTCGTCCATACGCTGGTTTTGCAGACGCTGGAACAATTGCAAACGCAACAGACCTGTTCGGGCGAGCAGATCCCGGTGTCCGAGCCACATCTGACCGTAGCCCGAGGCGATGCGCAGCAACGCCAACCCCCGAATGACCACAGCGGGCAACATATAATTGAAGTTAACCGAGGCCACCGCACACGCCGCAATAAACCAGGACGACACAATCAGCACCGCCACACCCGCCACCGTGTGTACGATGGCCAACAGTAAACTCAACCACGGCCAGTTTTTCATGCGCTGATCCTGCCCCTCTGGATTTGCCAACACTGATTGAACCAAGTCTCGGGTAAGGCTTTATGGGATGCCCAGATGACAGTTTTGTCGGCACAGCAGGTGTGCAACACATCGGCAACTGCACGGTGCTGGGATTCCGACAAATGCGCGGTCGGCTCATCCAGCAACCAGACCTCGGCATCCTGTAACAACATGCGGGCAATGGCTAAACGCTGCGCCTCTCCCCCCGACAGAGGCGGATGCTCACCCATTAAGGTGTCCAGTTGTTGCGGCAACGCCCGGGCCCAATGCGTTAGACCAACCTGATCGAGAACCTGCCACAACGCCTCATCACAGACCGGTAGATGCAGGGACAGATTGTCGCGCAAGCTGTAGGGCAGGATCACCACCTGCTGCGAGATCATCACAAAACCGGCAGGTAACCGGTGCTGACTTAAAACGTCTAACTGGCCACGAAACCCACACAGCGCTTCCAGAAATACCGTTTTACCGGCACCCGACGCGCCATCCAGGCGCACCCAGTCGCCCGGATTCAACTGTAAACAATCGGCCTGCAAATCAGGGTCTTGCAGAGTAAAACCGGACAGATCCAATCCCGCAAATGCCGGCGGCTTGGATGGGGCAGGTTGTGTATGGGTAGTTTCAGCTTTTGTCGTTATAGATTGTGTAGCTATAGGTTTTGTCGTTGTAGATTGTGTCGTAGTAGATTGAAAAGATACCGGTTTGACAGGCACGAGCAGATCCTGCACCTCGTGCTGCGCGGCTTCTGCCTGAGCTTTTTGATGGTAATACTGCCCCAGCAATTTCATTTCTGACAACAGCATCGGTACCGTCAGCAAGATCCAAAGACCTGAATGCAATGCCACCGGTGTACCAATACTGATTTCACCCAATAAACTGAAGCCAATAAATACCGCCACCAGCGCCACGGCCAGAGTGGAGAAAAAGTCCAAAACGGTAGACGATAAAAACGCGACACCCACAACCTTCATGGTGCGCTGATTCAATTGCTCGCTGGCCTGTTGCAACAAGGTTTGTTGTTTACTGTAGCCCTGAAAGGTCGCCAGCAACGGCAGGGCTTTAAGCCTGTCAACGAACAACCCGCCGAGACGCTCCAGAGCGACAAAATGTTTGCGATGCAGGCTCGCCGCCCCCTTGCCGACAATGATCATAAACAGAGGCACCACCGGCAGAGTCAGCAACAGGCCACCGGCAATGACTGGATTCACACACGCCACGGCCAGCAGAGTGATGACTGGCATGACCGACGCCACCCGTTGCTGAACCAGATAGTCATAACGCCAGTCCACCAGCGCAGGTAGATGCTGCATCCACAGGGTTTGCCAGTAATAGCTGCTGTGATGCCGGATTAATGCGTGCTGCTGACGGACAAACTGATCCATCAAACGCTGTTCCAACTCGCCCAAAAGCAACGCCTTGGCACGATAGGTAAACTTGAGATGTGCGCCCTGCAATACCCAGGCGAGCAGCAGACAGATAGAGGCACTGATCAGTGAGAACGGTGAACTCAGCGATGGCACCGTGATCCAACCGGCAAGAATGTCGGCAATAAACCAGAACGCCAGAATTAACGCCAGTGCTCGACCACACTTGAGCCCGGTTAATAACCACAAGGTGCGACCCGGAGCCACACCCTGTCGTGCGACCTGGCGATTAAACCAGGTCAGGAGTGAAGATTGTTGAGGCAAGTCAGTCCTTATTCTTCAGTGTCGGGGCGATCCATGTCTTCGGTGGCCTCTAGCCACATCGCGTTGATGATGCCAAAGGAACACGCCAATAAGACGCCCAATATCCAGGTAAAATACCACATGCTGCCTCCTAATAAATGGTGTGTGATTGATTGAGATCACTGTTCTTGATACGGCCGCGCATGACATAAAACCCATAGGCGGTGTAAACCAAAATGATGGGAACAAAAATGCAGGCAACGATGAACATGATTTTCAGAGTCATCAGACTGGACGTGGCATCCCACACAGTCAGACTGGCATCCGGCATGGTCGTACTCGGCATCAAGAACGGGAACATGGAAAACCCGGCGGTTAGAATAACCCCGGCAATCATCAACGCACTGCTGACAAATGCCCAGCCCGCACGTCCCGCTTTGGAGTTCCAGGCGCAGGCGAGCCCCGCCAAAATGCCCAACACCGGGGCTACGATCATCCAGGGGTAGGTGCCGTAGTTATTCATCCAGGCACCGGCTTCGATAGTCACCGCTTTTCTCAAGGGATTGGACGTGGCCAGCGTATCGACGGGTGAACTGATGACAAAGCCGTCGATACCGATGGCAACCCACACTCCCGCCAGCACAAACATGGCGACCGTGGCCAGTGACAGCACAAAGGAGACCTTGCGTGCGCGAGCCTCAAGGAAACCATCGGTTTTCATTTGCAACCAGGTGGCGCCGTGGTTCAGTAACATCGCGACGGAAACCAATCCGGTTAACAGGGCAAAGGGGGTTAACAATCCAAAGAAGCTGCCGGTATAAGTCGCTTTTAAAGTGTCATCCAGTTCAAACGGCACGCCTAACAACAGATTGCCAAACGCCACACCAAAAATCAGTGACGGCACCAGACCACCGGCAAACAAAGCCCAGTCCCAACCGTTGCGCCACTTTTTACTGGGCAGCTTACCGCGGTAGTCAAAGCCAAGTGGACGCATCCACAAAGCAATCAACGTTAACGCCAACGCCAGATAAAACCCCGAAAAGGCTGTGGCATAGATCATCGGCCAGGCCGCAAAAATGGCACCGCCTGCCGTAATAAACCATACCTGATTGCCGTCCCAGTGAGGACCGATGGTATTGATCATCACCCGGCGCTCTTCGTCGGTCTTACCGATCAGGGTCAACAAAGCACCAACCCCAAGATCAAAACCATCACTGATGGCAAAACCAATCAGCAGCACGCCAATTAATACCCACCAGATTACACGCAACACTTCATAATCAATCATGCGTCTGCTCCTTTAGAAACCAAACCGATCTCTGCATCCATCGCTTGTTCATCGTCGGGTGGAATCGGCCCTTTCTTGGCAAATTTTTTCATCAGGTAGAAGGCGATAATAAACATCACCGTGTAGAAAGCCGTATAGGCAACCAAAGTGGTGACAACGTCACCCACACTCAAATTAGACACGGACGCGTGTACCGGTAACACCTCGGCGATGGCCCAGGGCTGGCGACCAAACTCTGCCACAAACCAGCCAGCTTCAGACGCAATCCAGGGCAACGGTAAACTGTACAGTGCCGCTTTCAGTAGCCAGCGAGGCTTGGTGATTTTATGTTGCGTGCTGTAATAAAACGCCGCCAGAAACAGGCCCAACATCAAGAAGCCCGACAACACCATTAAGCGGAAGCTGTAAAACAGCGGTGCCACCGGTGGAATGCTGTAGTCTACCGCGCGCTGCAACGCCTGCTCCGAAGGCTGGGTAATGTCCTCGGCAAACGGTTGCAACAACATGGCATAGCCCAGGTTGGTTTTGTTAATTTCATAGATGTCGATCTGCTCTTGCGTAGCCGTCCCTTCACGCACACGGTACAAATGCTCATAGGCTTTGATACCGGAGAGAATCCGCTCGCGGTGTTCTTCCTTGAGTTCTTTGATGCCTTTCACCTCTTCATCCAGTGACCGCGTGGCGATAATCCCCATGGCCCAGGGTATTTGAATCGCGAAGTCCGTGGTCTCAGTCTCATCGTTGGGGATACCAAAGACGGTGAAGGGTGCGGGTGCCGGATGGGTGTCATACTCCGCTTCGACTGCGGCCAGCTTAACTTGCTGAACGTCGCCCAGCTCATAGCCGCTTTCGTCGCCCAGAATGATCACCGACAACACCGAAGCCAGACCAAAGCTGGAGGCAATGGCAAAGGAGCGACGGGCAAACGCAATGTGTTTATGATTCAGCAGATAGTAGCTGGAAATCGCCAGCACAAAGATAGCGCCGGTGGTATAGCCTGCAGAGACGGTGTGCACAAATTTGACCTGCGCCACCGGATTGAAAAGCACCTCGGCAAAGCTGGTCATTTCCATACGCATGGATTCCATATTAAATTCAGAACCCACCGGATATTGCATCCAGCCGTTGGCAATCAAAATCCACAACGCCGAAAAATTGGAACCCAACGCCACAAGCCAGGTGGTCATTAAGTGTTTCACTTTGGACATTTTATCCCAGCCAAAGAAAAACAAACCCACAAATGTCGATTCGAGGAAGAACGCCATCAAACCTTCAATCGCCAGCGGCGCACCAAAAATATCACCCACGTAGTGTGAGTAGTACGACCAATTCATTCCGAACTGAAATTCCATGGTCAGCCCTGTGGCGACGCCGATGGCAAAGTTAATCCCAAACAGCTTGCCCCAAAACTGGGTCATCTGTTTGTAAATCTCTTTACCCGTCATCACATAAACCGACTCCATGATCGCAAGCAGGAAGCTCAACCCCAATGTGAGTGGCACAAAGATAAAGTGGAACATCGCTGTCAGTGCAAATTGCCAGCGCGATAGCTCTACCAACGTATCGCTCATAAAATGCCTCCTTGGTGCATGAATAAAACCCGTAGCCAGCGTTTTGGTAAAACCGGCGCGCCCAGAAAAGCCCTCTGAGACTATTGATCATAGTCAATTCTCACAGGAGGGAACTTTCTGCTCAATGGAGCAAACCACAAACTGTGCCAACCCTGATAAGAATGGTTAACTTATTGATAAATAAAGAGATTTAACGGTCTCTAACATTTTCTCAACAGCCGCACGCCGCCGGCCCGCCAAAACTGGCAAGCCTACTGTCAGATATGACAAACATCAGTCAGCGGATTCCCGCTCAAGCTTGCGATACAGAGAGCGCACACTGATCCCGGCCACCTGAGCTACCCGTTCTTTATCTCCCTGCAAATCCCGCATGAGCTGTTGCAGATAGTGTTTCTCGACGGTTTTCAAATCCCGGTGGGATGTGTTCTGTACACAATCAGCCTCTACATCACCCCCGGCTTGAGACTTCTGCGGATGGCTCTCCTCACCATAGACCAGACTTTCCGACATGATGTCTACATCAATGACATTGCTGTCCGACAACACCAGCGCACGATAAAGGATATTGCGCAGCTCGCGAATATTGCCCGGGAAATCCCAGCTTTTAAGCACCGAAAAGGCGGACTGGGTTAAGCGATAATGTGTGTCTGGGCTTAAATTGTGAAGAAGCAGGCTGCACAGCTCCTGTAGATCTTCCTTCCTGTGCCGCAATGCCGGAATTCGCACAGGAAACACATTGATACGGTAGTACAGATCTTCCCGAAAGAGCCCTTGGGCAATTAACTCGGGGATATTTTTGTGGGTCGCACAAATCAAACGAAAGTTGGCGTGTTTTACCTCCGATGAACCCACCGGGCGATAGGTACGGCTCTCCAACAAACGCAGTAACTTAACCTGCATCGACATAGGCACATCACCAATCTCATCGAGAAATAACGTGCCGCCCTCGGCCGCCACGATCAGGCCGGTTCGATGGCTGGACGCACCGGTAAACGCACCTTTGACATGACCAAACAGTTCACTTTCAAACAGGGTATCGGTTAATCCGGCACACTCAAGAGTGACCAGTGATTTGTCACTGCGATGGCTGTTGCTGTGAATCGCCTGCGCTGCCAACTCCTTGCCGGTGCCCGATTCACCCAGCAGCAACACCGAGGCATCGGTCTCGCTGACCTTGGCTATTTTGTGCATCGTGCGAGTAAACGCTTTACTGCTACCCACCATGCGGTTACTCGTTCCATGATCGCTGCCCGCGCTCACACTTTTCAGCAGTTCAATATAGAAGCGCGGCGTACCATCCTCGGCCAATATCGGCAGCATCTCGACATCGACATACTCTTTACCCCGGGGCGTCTGATGCACATGAAGAATACGCTCCTTCTTCCCTGAGGCCTTCGCTGCACGCATGGGACAATCTTCTCCCGACTCGTCACAGGGTTTGGAATAGGCATGGGATACCGAAAAACAGCGCGGCTGTTGCTCCAGCTCAATGTCTCCGAAGTGCTGAGTGTAGTGGCTGTTGTAAGCCAGAATTTGATAGTCGGGCGCGACCAGAATAGCCGGGCATTCAAACCCCTCAAGCAGCATGCCTAAATCACCCTGCCGTGACCCATCACTGGAAATCAATTGCATGCTGTCTCTCTGTACCCAATGGTTTTGTGGTCAGCGTTCACGGTCTTGTAATCCGCTTCATACTTGCCAAAAACGGCAAAAACCACTGCCAATATTGGCGATCCCCCTAACGATGTACAAGCAAAAGTCCGACAAACACATAAAACCTTGTTTTAAATCAAGCCATTACGCAAACACCGCAACGCTGGCCCAAACCTTGCTCCATCGTAAGCCACAGTAAATCAACGATGGGTTTGACCCAGGCAGGCACCTGACTAGAGTTAATGAGCTATCCGTTATTTGAAAAGTTATCCGTTATTTAAGAACACATAAATGAACAGTGAATGACTGAGCGCTAAAAAACGGACTGACCCCAACCGTGCACCGCAAAGCCGTGAGCGAGAATTGATGATGAGCGATTCAACCCAACAGACCCAAACCGAGATAAAACACCAGTTAAAACCCGACGTCCTGGCGTTTTTTGACAGCGACACCAATACGTTGTCTTACGTGGTTAAAGATCCCCAAAGCCAACAATGCGCCATTATCGATCCCGTGCTCAACTTCGATTACGCTTCAGGCAGCGTCAGTTACGCAGGGGCTGATGCCATTATTGACCACATCCAAAAACACCAGTTACAGGTCAGCTGGCTGATTGAAACCCATGTCCACGCAGATCATCTGTCCTCGGCGCCTTATATACAGGAGAAACTGGGCGGCACCTTAGCCATCGGCGAGCACATCCGCACAGTACAGGACACCTTCGGCAAAGTGTTTAATGCCGGCACCGACTTCGAACGTGACGGTTCCCAGTTTGACCATCTCTTCAAGCACAACGAGACCTACCATATTGGTCAACTCGAGTGTCACGCAATACACACCCCCGGCCATACACCCGCGTGCATGGCGCATATTATCGGCGACGCCATTTTTGTCGGTGACACGCTGTTTATGCCCGATGCCGGAACCGCACGTGCCGATTTCCCCGGCGGGGACGCCGCCACACTCTACAACTCGGTTCAGCGTCTGATGGATTATCCCAATCACTACCGCATGTATATGTGTCACGACTACTGTCCCGACGGCCGCGAACTGGAGTATCAAACCACCGTCGGAGAACAACGGCGCAACAACATCCATATCGGCGAAGGCAAAAGCAAATCGGCCTTTGTGGCCATGCGTGAAGAGCGAGACAGCACACTGGACATGCCACGCCTGATTTTGCCCTCACTGCAAGTCAATATGCGGGCGGGTCAGTTTCCTGCCGCAGAAGACAACGATCAGATTTATTTAAAAGTACCGATCAATGCTTTTTAACACACGCTCAAGAGTCTAAACATTATGCACAACACACACGTTCACAACACGATTAGAGGTTTAAGCCTGAAGCTGGGTTCAAGACTGACGCTGGGTTTAAGCGTCATCCTCGGCTTAAGCACCGCCACTCTGGCCAGTGCGTCTGACCAAGAGGACATCCAGCAGGCCCGCCAGGCCACCGCCGAACTGCAGCGCCAACTGGGCTCACAATTGAAGGCCGCGCTGTCAGAAGGGGGGATTGCGCAAGGCATCAAAGTTTGCGCCGAAGCCGCTCCCAGCATTGCCGCAAACCTCTCAAGCCAGTACCAAAAAGCCGTGGGCCGAACCGCACTGCGTACCCGCAACCCCAACAACGCCGCCACCGAAGCACAGCAAGCGGTTCTGGAAACCTTCCAACAGGACATCCAAAACCAAAAAAACCCAAAAGAGCTGGAGCACTTCTCAGTACGGGAGGACGGAACCAAACTCTACATGCGCCCCATCGTCACACAGCCGCAATGCCTCGCCTGCCACGGCGACATCAGCGACAGTCGACGGGCAGAGATTCACCAGTATTACCCTCACGACCAGGCCACCGGGTTCAAAGCCGGCGAACTGCGCGGGGCCTTTGTGGTGACTTGGGAATAACCTTCATCGCGAAGTCCCATATTCGCCGGACCCAGGGTCATCGCTACTCCGGGGGACCCTGAGCCCTGAGCTAGTCGAAGCATCAAAGGGCCACCCACCAACCCCGGTTCACCCTAAGTGCTGAGCTTGTCGAAGCATCGAGGGCCACCCACCAACCCCCCGTTCGCCCTGAGCCCGTCGAAGGGCCACCCACCAAACGTGACACAGTTCAAAGTTTTTGCCCCGCTGCCGATTAGTACGTTAGTATGAACCACTCAGGACAGCTCCCGAAATATCGTGCACAGGACGCACCATGGATGCATCACCCACATGCCCCTTTTGCGGCATACATCAGACTCCCGACGACTCTCGCCTTCTGCAGAGCAACGAACACGCGTTTCTGATCCGTGATGGCTACCCCGTGTCCGAAGGCCACAGCCTGATCATTCCCCGCCGCCATACCGGCTCCTTTTTTGACCTGACACCCGCCGAGCAGGAAGCCATGTTTGCCTTGCTGGAACAGGCCAAGGTCGACTTGGATAACACACTCCGCCCCGCAGGCTACAATATCGGTATCAACGAAGGCGCTGCCGCCGGACAGACCGTACCCCACTGCCATATGCATTTGATTCCTCGTTATGACGAACCGGGGAAAGATCCCCGTGGGGGAGTCAGGTGGGTGGTGCCGGAGAAGGCGGATTATTGGAGTGGGTTGTGATGGGTGAAATTTGGATTAACCACTGTATCTATAATGAGTACATGTAGACACATTCGTTATATTTGAAAACGACGTTAATA
>NZ_CBFIHX010000103.1:0-12535 GCF_965662505.1 Pseudomaricurvus sp.
CTCACCGTCCAAGTAGCAAACCAGAGCGATGTTAGCGCTGCGGTTTGGATCGTATTCCAGACGCTCAACCTTTGCAGGAATACCGTCCTTATTACGTTTAAAATCGATAACACGATAATGCTGCTTATGACCACCGCCAACGTGACGAGTGGTAATACGACCGTTGTTATTACGACCGCCGCTCTTGCTCTTCTTTTCCAGAAGAGGAGCGTAAGGAGCACCTTTGTGCAGGTCCGGATTGACAACACTTACTACGAAGCGGCGACCCGGAGATGTTGGTTTACGTTTTACAATAGGCATCGCAACTATCCCCTTATTCCGCTACCGCGAAGTCAATTTCTTGACCTTCGGCCAGACGAACGTACGCTTTTTTCCAGTCGCTACGCTTGCCCAGTCCATGACGGGTGCGCTTGGTTTTACCCTTGACCAGAAGAGTACGAACCTCTTCAACCTTAACATTAAACAGTTTTTCAACTGCCGCTTTAACTTCTTGCTTGGTGCCATCGCGAAGTACTTTGAAAACTACTTGGTTACTGGCATCGCCAGCATTAGCAGCTTTCTCAGAAATCACTGGACCCAACAATACTTTGTAGAGGCGTTCTTGACTCATCCCAGGATCTCCTCAAACTTTTTCAGAGCTGAAACAGTCATAACGACCTTATCAAAGCGAATCAGGCTAACGGGATCTACGCCTTGAACGTCACGAACATCAACCTTATGCAGGTTACGTGAAGCCAGGTACAGATTTTCGCTAACTTGTTCAGACACAATCAAAGCGTCTTTCAGGTCGTACTGAGCCAATTGCTGAACCAGAGACTTGGTCTTAGGAGCTTCAATATCGAAAGACTCCACTACAACCAAACGCTCTTGACGGGTCAGCTCAGACAGAATGCAACGCAGCGCAGCGCGGTACATCTTCTTATTCAGCTTCTGAGCGTGATCACGTGGCTGAGCAGCGAAAGTTACGCCACCGGTACGCCACAATGGGCTGCGAATAGTACCAGCACGCGCACGGCCAGTACCCTTCTGACGCCATGGCTTTTTGCCACCGCCAGATACCGCAGCGCGGTTTTTCTGTGCCTTGGTACCCTGGCGAGCAGCTGCTAAGTACGCAGTCACCGCCTGGTGAACCAGGTCTTGATTAAACTCTTTACCAAAAGCAACGTCGGATACAGTTACTGTACCTTTAGCGCCTTCGGGAGTTGCAATATTCAAATCCATCGTCGAAACCCTCGGAAACTTAGGCGTTGCGCTGCTTAACAGCTGGGCGCACGATTACATCACCACCGGGAGCACCGGGGATCGCACCTTTAACCAGCAACAGATTGCGTTCAGCATCGACACGAACAATTTCAAGGTTTTGAACGGTTACACGCTCAGCACCCATGTGTCCGGCCATTTTCTTGCCTTTAAACACGCGACCTGGAGTTTGACACTGGCCAATTGAACCAGGAGCACGGTGAGACAGTGAGTTACCGTGAGTCGCATCTTGCATATGGAAGTTCCAACGCTTAACGCCACCGGCAAAACCTTTACCTTTTGATTTGCCGGTTACATCAACAAGCTGTCCAGCTTCAAATGCAGCGACAGTGATTTCGCCACCAACTTCGAAAGCTTCGCCTTCGTCGTTGCGCAACTCCCAAACGCCGTGACCGGCTTCGGTAGATGCTTTGGCAAAATGACCAGCCTGAGACTTGGTCACACGGGAGGTCCGACGAGACCCTGCGGTTACTTGTACAGCACTGTAACCGTCGGTTTCTTCGCTCTTAACCTGGGTGATGCGATTGGGATTAACCTCAATCACAGATACAGGAAGGGAAACACCTTCTTCGGTGAAAACGCGGGTCATACCGCTTTTACGACCGATAATTCCAATCGTCATTTCTTTAACCTCTCAGTGTACGGGGCTTTTACCCGCTATGGCCGCCCATTTCAGAGCGTTACACAACCTGGGAAATACCAGGTATCGGCACAAATTGTATTTAAACTTGTTTCTTTTACCTACACAGATCAGCCCAAGCTGATCTGAACCTCAACACCTGCAGCCAAATCCAGCTTCATCAGTGCATCAACGGTTTTTTCAGTTGGCTCTACGATATCAAGCAAACGCTTATGTGTGCGGATTTCGTACTGGTCACGCGCATCTTTGTTGACGTGCGGAGAAACCAGAACGGTGAAACGCTCTTTGCGAGTCGGCAGCGGAATTGGGCCGCGCACCTGGGCACCTGTACGCTTAGCGGTCTCAACGATCTCCTGGGTAGAAGTATCGATTAGTTTGTGATCGAAAGCCTTAAGGCGAATCCGAATGCGTTGATTCTGCATGTGAACCAAACTCCAAAAATCTATAAAGAACAAGAACCGCGTTTAATGGCGATTCCACACACTTTTCCCTTCCGGACATAGAGTCAAAAAAGGAAGCGGAATTCTATAGACGGAAGCACGGGGAGTCAACCCTTATCCTGAATAAATATTAAACACCCTCGAAAGGGGTCTTCACAGAGATTTACAGGGTTAGAGCCCCGCATTTTGGCCAGATACGACCAAGACCCGGCGAGTTCGCCCGCAGAACCGCTTCTTTCTTCTTATATACACATGTAGCAAATCTGGCAGGGGCGCAGCCTAACAGCTTTCAACCACGAACTGCCACCCCCAATCAGGGAGCCAGAGAAGCCTTGCACTCGATCCCCGCAGGGAGTCGATAATCGGCGTTATCCAGCTCGGCACGGATACGGTAGGTGCCACTGGCAGCGTCAATCACCGGATCGATCATGGTAACCTTCGCCGGGTACTCGCCACCGACCGGCTCAACCGGAAAGATATTGAGAATGTCATTCTCGGCCACGGCGCCCAAAGAGCTGTACGGCATCACCACCTCAACCTCCAGAGGATTAAGTGCCGCAATCGTCAACACCGGATCGGTGTTCACAAACTCTCCGGAATCCACGAAATAATCCACAACCACGCCGTCGATCGGACTCACCACCGAACGCAGGCCAAGCACCGCTTCAGCCTGCTGCAGCTCCTTCAACGCAACCTGATACTCCGTTTGGAACTCATCCCGCTCGTGCACTGAAATCAATTCATCTCGATACAAGTTGTCATTCCGCTCGTAGTGACGCAGAGCAAACTCTGCCCGAATCTTGGCCAGATCGACTGCCGCCTTCTCGACGCCAGAACGCAGGGAAAACAACAACTCACCTTTATCCACCGATCTGCCCAACTTGATAGGCCGCTGATCCAAGACGCCTTCAACGGGGCTGGAAACATCAATACGAATACTCGGTTCAATGATGCACCCGACTGACGGTAAGTGTGCCTCCGCCGAATCCGGTGATTGGGCAGACACTCCTGTTACTCCAAACACACTCAGCAGTACACCGAGGAAACACCTGCATATCACGGCTGTTCTTATCATTACTCTCAACTTAGTTTGACCCACATGTTTTTACTTAATTCATCGACTCAGTTCATCGACGTAGTTCATCGTCTCAGTTCATCGACCTAGCTCATCGCCAGGCTGTGGTTGCCCGCTACAGCCCAGCCAGTACCGCTTGAGCCCTTTCAGCCCCACTTGCCATCCCCCAGGAAGGCCAGCATGTTCTTTTCACGCTCGTCGGTTTTCTGTGTCATGCGCCGCTCACGGGCATGCTTGCGTTCCAGTTTCCACTGACAGTAACGCTGAAGTCTTCGCCCTGCCCATCCACCGATCACGGGAAGGAAGAAAAGAGGTGTCCCAAACCGATAAATACCCCGGCCATACACTTGAATCAACGGGTCTTCAAAAGACAGTACGTATTCGATGGACCCAGGATCGCCCTGTCTGGCACTGCGCCCTTCCAACTGCCGGTCGATACGACTCGCGTCTTGCAGCTCGGTAATAATAACATGCAAGCCACCCGCCTCGCGGGTTTCCGGGGTGAGCTTGATGTCCGTCCCGCGACCCGCCATGGATGTCGCCAGGGTCACGCGCCCCGTTTCTCCCGCTCTGGCCACAATCCCGGCTTCATCCGCATCCTGCTTGGCGGTCAACAGCTCAAACGGGACTTCCGCCTGCAAGAGTTTGTCGGCGAGACGCTCTGACTGCTCAACTGTCGCCGTACCAATCAGAACTGCCCGCCCTGCAGCAATCGATTCTTGCACCGCCAAAATCACCGTCTGCTCTTTTTCTTCCAGGGTGGGCAATACCCGATAATTCAACAAACGCCGCCGTGTCTTGCGCAGCAATGGTACTTTAGACACTAACAATCCATAGACACCATAAAACTCGTCTTTCACTTCCCGTGCGGTTCCAGTCATTCCGGACAGGTAAAAATACTTACGGAAAAATTGCTGATAGCTGATTTTTGCCAGAGTTTTCTGTGGCTTGGTGGTTTCACAGCCTTCTTTCAATTCTATCAGCTGATGAAGACCGCCCTCCCAGGAACGATCGGCCGCCAACCGTCCCGTGTAGTCATCCACAATCATCACCTTAGGCTTGGTATCCTCATCGGCATCATCGGCCTCTTTGGGGTCTGTGCCGACAATATAATGCTTATCCCGATGGTAGAGGTAGAGCGCACTGAGTGCTTGCACCAGCAGCTCTTCACTGCGAGCACGTTGATGCCATGACATTCCGGCATCATCCGAATCGGACAAGCTTTCGACAGCATCACGCCCCTCCTGCAACAGGATAACCCGACGAAACGGCAGGTCGAGACGATAGTGCACGTCTTCTTGCAGCGATTCCGCAAGGGCCATCATTTGCAGCAAGAATTCGTCCGTATCCGCTTGCGGCAAATCCCCCCCCGAGATGACCAACGGCGTACGGGACTCATCAATAAAAACACTGTCGGCTTCATCCACAATGGCGAACACCAACCCCTGATGCATAAGCCGGGAAGTCATAGCGCCACTTCCCCCTTTAATGCTTTCCCGATACAAATCGACGGTGTCTTTGTGAGAGCCCAGCACCAGCATGTCTTTTAAATAATCAAAAACCAGCTCATTGTTGGAGGTGTAAATGATGTCAGCCTGATAGATTTTCTGTCTTTCAGGTAACTCAAAGTCGTTCGTTAACGCACGAGCTGCGATGCCCAGATACTCAAATAACGGAACCATTTCTTCACAATCACGTTCCGCCAGGTAGTCATTCGTGGTGACAACATGAACCTTGACTCCGGCCAACGCCGCCGTAGCCGACGCCAGAGTACAGGCCAGTGTTTTGCCTTCTCCGGTGGCCATTTCAGCGACCATGCCGTGCACCATAATCCAGGATGCCCGTATTTGAGTATGGTGGTGACGCATTCCCACACTTCGTCCTGCAGCCTCGCGGACAGCGGCAAATGCCGGGATCAACGTCGCCTGTGTGATGCCCTCTTTCATTAAGCGCTGACGTATCGTTAACAGGTGTTGCTGAAACTCAGCCTCAGAGAGCTCAGTGAGCTCATCAGACAACGCAATCACTTGCCGGGCAAAACGGCCGGGGCGACGGATATGGCTCACCAAAGGCCAAACACAACGGCTGTAAAATGCTCGCCACCCCCGATCCAACCAGGACAGCTCAAAGTAATGACGCTCCGGACGCAAAGTAACCGACACCGCATGACGTGTGGGGAGCTTGCCTGAGCCCCTCTGGCGACGACGATTGCCACCGAACCACCTACCTATCGAGGTGCGTTCACGACGCGGAGAGGAATCACTAAACATCAAATTCCTCGATAAACACCTGACGCACCTGACGGAATAATCGCTGAGCCAACGGCTCTGCAGGCAAATCGAAGCGAACATAAAACCGTTCAAACACCAGATTCATGGGAATACCATCAGCCTGAATCTCCAAAATCACAAAGTTTTCCAGCGCCCTTAATTCTTCGCCACTACTGGGATCGAGAATAATGTCGCCACCCCCCTGGGTCGACAACACCGGACTGGGGATCTCTTTGCTCACCCGCGGGACTACAGAAGCTAACTGAGCTTTAATCATGTGGCTCCTGTCTGAGGCGGGACGCAAACTCACGCCTTCAATACGCCCCAGCACCTGTTCCGCGGCTGTTTCTTCAACAGCAACTCTGATTGTCAGTGGTCGCGTGGGACTTAAGACATAACCGATCACTTCCCCCCGCTGCAGATAACGAGAGGGCAAGCTGTCCGTGTGCTGCACGACCAACTGACCATCGGCGCGGGCACGAACGGATGTTTGCTGCAACGCCGACTCAATATCACTTTTCTCGTCTTTAAAACGAGTCACCTCAGCAGCCGCCACACTGGATCGGAAACGATCCTGATAAGCTGAACGCACTTCAGCCTGAGCCTCCAAAAGCTGTGCATCAACCAAAGCCAACCGATCCTTCAGATCGTAATTGGTTAACTGAATAATCTTATCTCCGCTCTGAACCTTACCCGATTCGGGAAAATGCATTTGGGAAACAAAGCCAGACTCTCCGGCGTAAAGGCGCTCATGCGGCTGCGTCCAGGACACACCGGTAGTGGTATAGCTGTAAGGCAGTGGCATTTTGAAGAACAGCGCCCAGACCAAAACCGCCAAGCTCAGCATCACCCATTTGGGGTTCCGACCCAGCATGGCGAACTGAGGCTCCCTGAAAGGTTTACTTACGGTTTTAATAAACGGAATGATCCAGCTGGACACCAGCGTCCAGATTCCAAGAATGACGCCGACCACAAAATACTGACTGCCGATAAAAAGAATAATGGTGACGGAAATAACGATTCGGTAAATAAACGACAGCAAGTTGTAAAAGAATAGCCAGTAACCTTCACGCACATCTGCAGCCGGATTCTCCAGCTCGCGAAAACGAAAAATATAGCGTTTGGTCAGATAGCCCCAGTAGGACACCGAGCGCTTTGCCAGATTCGGTATTTCAAGATAATCAGAGAGGACGTAATAAGCATCAAACTTGAGCAACGGGTTGCCGTTAAACAACAACGTAGAGACACCTGCCATAAACGCAATATTGTACAAAATGGACTTCACCAGCCCCTCTGCGGCCATGCTCCATAAAATCACGGCAATGGCGGCAATAAATAACTCCACAATCAAACCGGCCGCCGCCACGGTCATGCGTTGGTATTTACTGGAAAATGCGGCGGATTCAGACGCATTGACATAGGGCATCGGGAAGAAGACCAGAATCATGACGCCCACTTCATGCACCTGTCCCCCATAACGCCTGACCGTATAGGCGTGTCCCAGCTCATGAATAATCTTGATAAGCGGGTATATAACCCACAAGAGCAACAAGTTGTCTGCGGCTAGAATTCGATCTGCCGCGTTTTTGGTCAAGCCCTCGAAATTCTGTGCTGTCACAATCAAACCGGCGCACACCACCAGCAGATACAAAACCATTAACCCTTTACCTGCCACCTTATCAAATACAGGGCAAAACACGTTCAAAAAACGGGTGGGGTCAAATAATGGAATCTGTACGGACAAGGGGGAATAGACTTTTTGCAGACGTTTTTTTTGCTGCTTCTTATCCCGCCGCTTAAACAAATCACGGGCATTATCGGGCACATCCAGATACAGCATATCCAACTGATACAACGACGAGATCAGAGAGATTACATCCTCCTGGGTCGGAAGCTCCTTCTTGAGCACTTCCCCCGCCTGCAACCAGATATCATTCAGGGTGCGGGCACCATCCATATACCCAATAACCACATAGGCATACTCAGAATACAGCTGGATGGATCCTGAAATGGGATCACGCAGAGCATAGCTTCTCTCGCCCCGTTGTTGCTGCGGAGATATTTCAACCTGCGGCTTAAGGCGCGGCTTAAGCTGTTCAACCAGATACCAGTTTTTACTGAACAGTGACACTGTCGATCAACTCCTGCTCTGCCTCATCCACTTTCGGAACTAACCCCAAAAAGACCACATTTTTAAAGCCAGCCACTTACGCAGATCGATAGTCCAGATATCGATCAAATGACGTCGACCGGCTGACACCTTGGCAACCCCCACCAGACCGGGACGAAACATTGGGTGCGTCTGCAAAAGACGGGCTTCTACACGAAACACCGTAGAGCCTTCACGCACCTCGGTAACAGGTGTCAGGACTTCCACTTCAAAATCGAAGCCCTGATTGGGCATAGACGACAGTACAACTCTTCCCAGCTGCCCCTGTTCAACGTCACTGATGCGATACTCACTGACATACAGAATCAACCGATAATCTTTCATGGGGGACAGACGAAATAGCTCTTCGCCTTGAGAGACAGAACCCCCAATTCTCTGACTGAGGTCACCACTGACAACCAACGCATCGAATGGCGACCGTAACACTGAGCGTTCCAGTTTACTTTCTGACGCGGCAAGCTGAGCTTTTGCCTGCTCCATCTGAGCGACGTAAATTTGAGCCTGAGCCCGATCCCGACCGGCAAGTGCCTCTGTATACTGTTTGTTGTTTTGAGACAGACGACTGATGGCTTTGATTTTTTCCAGGCGCAGCTCATTATCTTCCATGGAAGCCAGAATCTGTCCCTCTTGCACCCGATCTCCCGCACGGCTGGACGCCGCTTTCAGGTAACCACCGAACGGGGCAGACACTACCCGAATTTGACGGGGTTCCAGTACCGCATCTGCATTGATTTTGTACTCTCCCCGAGCCAAGCCAAAAAACAACACCAAGGCAAACAAACCAATAAAGAATACTTTGCGCTTCACGTAACCTGGAGCCAGCAAACGCTCCATTTGCAGCTTCATATGACGGCGGACACCGCCCCAAAAGGAGAGTTCTGCCTGTTGCCGGTGATGAAACGCAACACCCACAAGCGCCAAATTGGCCTGAATACGATCCAGATCCTCTGAAGTAAACGGGGCTCCTGATGGCCGCTCGAAGGTGAGCGTCAGATAGACATCGTCATTGTGATACACCGGAACGGTTAAGATAGAGGCATTGCGCTGCGCTAGAGACAACTTTTCTGCCTGGAGGCAAATACCATGACTCGCAGCCACCGGTTTCGCCGGCTTTTCTTCGTCATCCGATTCCGTCGCAGCGGTATCGGTATCCGACATCGCGACGGGCCAGGCAATCGCGCGACGCTGATCACACGCTTCTTGCATGGCTTGAGCAATTTGCTTGGCCGTCACACTCTTCAGGGCATAATCACTACTGCCCGATATCACGTCCAGAGAGACCACCTGGTTTTTGACACTGCCCAGGCATACCCGGTCACAGGCAAAATCCCTCGCCAGAGAATCAACCCACTGCAAAGCTGATTGCTTGATGGCATCGCCCTTCCCGACAGCCACATAACCATCAATAACGGCTTGCTGACGAAGCAATTGCTCTTGTTGCTGCAAATAGGCGTTGCGGTTAAACCGGCTTTCTATCCAGAGACAGCTTTTTTCGACCTCACTCATCACGGATTCGAGTCGATTTCCCTGCAAGGGTAAAAAACCGGCAAAGACAGCGACAATATTCTGATCGACCCGAATCGGATACACGAGACCATACTCATCACCGCCATCCTGCTCAGGTGAAATCACCAATGGTCGCTGCTGTTCGTAACACTCATCAACCAAATCGCCCAAACGATCTATCAGGTCCTGAGTTCTTGGCCAGAGGGCAACTGGCTGTAGGCTTCCCTGGTCCGTTTGCAACGCAAGCAACGCAGCGGTGAAATCAGGCAAGTCTGTGAGCAGGTTTTTCAGCCACGCATCGTACCAGGAACCGTGTTCTGCAAAGGTGTTAAGTTCATCAAACGACAAGCGTGATGAGCCAGAGGCCCGGTCTTGCAGGGATTCCTGCTGTTTTGAATCCGGCGGAGCAACGGTACTGTCAGTCATATAACTCTTTAACCATCCAGGGCGAATTTAACAATCAAGCCATCAGATAATTGGATCCCTGAAACGACAAAAGGCAAAGCCCTAACTTTGCCTTTAACAGGACATCATTTCTGTACTGAATTAATCGCCAACCGGGCCAAAACGGGACTCATACTCATCCACAACTTTGTTTAACAGAGCACTCAAGCGTTTCGCTGCATGAGGGTTCAGAATAATCCGATCAGACAGATTAATAGAAACTTCTTTTTGACCTGTGTGCCAAGTGGAGTTTGTTCCAAACAGCAGTGTCACTTCTTCGCGGGTACTGGATACGTTACAGACATTGGCATAGGAGCTGCGCATTTTACTGTCGTCCCATTTTAACTTGGGCACAGAACCACTGCTGGCCGCATTACCGTTGGTGTTGCCTGCGGCTTCGTTCGTGTTTTTTTCGTTATCACTCATAATTGACCCCAAATAAATCATTGATCATTGTTGAATATCTCAGTCATTGCCTGTCGAAGCAGGCAATGACTGATCGGTTTACGGTTACACTTCTTAGAGTACGGACTGTCTTAATGCAGTTCATCACCCTCCGGGCTGTCCGAGGTTTTGGTCGTCCAATTCAAGAAACGCGACTCTTCCAGACTCGATCGACGCCGTTGCTTCCACTCCTCTTGCAAGCTTTGCACGCCGTCTCGCTCCTTATAACCCCAACCTCTGCGTTTGACGGCCGCCAGCATGGCCGCAGAGACCGCCGTTGCCGACATCATATCACTGTCGGCTTGATTCAACTCGTCTTGTTTCTGCTGACCTTGCAGCGCATCAACGGGCTCATCATTTTCAACGGGAGCAGGATCCTGAGCATCTTGAGCAGGCTGACATTCTTCAGCAGCCTCTTCTGAGTCTGCTTCTGCCTTACACTCTTCGGGCTCCGATTCCTCATCGTTATTGACCGGCAGATTATCCAAAAACTCCTGCAGCTGACTGTCGCTCAATTGAGAGACTTGACCACTGCTGGACGTCACTGGCATCAACGTCAAAGCCGTATCCGGTTCAGTTTTCTGCTCTGGATCCAGCGCTGTAATCAGTACCGTGGATCCAAGCAGATCACCGTCCTGCATGTTGATCGCAGAATAATACAGCTCTCGTTGAGTTCCCCCGATCAACCCAAGACGATCCGGCACGGTAGAAACAACCACGCCATCTGTTTCTGGGACTTCGGTAATCCGGCCATAGTTACCCAATAAGATGTCATTCAAAAACAGGCCTGTAAACTCGTCACTTCCTGCGCCACCTAACAGCCAATCATAATCATCACCACCAATCAGATGATCGTCGCCACCTTGAGCCAAATCGGAAGTATCAACGTAGAAGTGGCTCAGCCCATCGAACCCCATCACCCCGAAATCGCCAAAGATGATGTCATCGCCGCTCTCACCGTCCAGATAATCATTACCACCGCCGCCAAAGACCCGATCATTGCCTTCACCCAGCAATACCCTGTCATTACCCCCTTGCGGAGGCCGCTGGGTAATGGCTTCAAGGAATTGATTATTTCTGTAGGTGATGCGTCCGTGATCTGCCATTACCAAATCATCGTCTGCGCCACTGTTAATTTCATCATCACCAAAGCCAGCCATGATGCGGTCATTGCCCGCACCCGTAGCAATGTCGTCATTGCCAGCATTACGATCATCGGCATCCGTCGTCTGCATCACCGCCAGATCGCCATTGCTGTCGTAATCAATACGGCCATTATCAGCGATGACATCATCTTCTCCGGCACCGGTGCGAATCGTGTCCGCACCTTTACCGGCAAGAATCGTGTTATCACCCCCAGCCGCATCAACGCTGTCATTGCCACCGATTTCGGGCTGGGTCGTGCGAGCGGACTGACGTGTACCGTCTGGACGCCACAGCAGCTCACCATTGTCGGTCATGATTTGCTTGGTGCCGTCTCCGGTTTCAATCTGATCATCTCCCTGTCCGGTAATGACTTCAGCCTTCCCGTTACCCAGAGCTACCTGATCATCACCGCCCAGACTCGGCTGACGTGAAGACGCTCGAACCAATACATCATTCAGGTATTCCAACTCACCGTTGTCGGCAATAACGTGCGCCTCGCCGTTTCCAGATCGAACAGTGTCATCTCCCAGACCTGCCATAATGCGGTTTTCACCGTCGCCAGCTGAGATGTGATCATCACCGGCGGTGGATGAAGCCACATCCGTGGTGCGCATCAAAGCGGTCATACCCTGGCTGTCATAATCAATCTGGCCGTTATCGGCAATGATCTGATCCCGCCCTGCGCCAGTTTCAATCCGATCGTTGCCAGCACCGGCAATCACGGTATTGTCCCCCGCAGTCAGAGCCACCTGATCGTCTCCCCCTTCAGCCAGAGCCAGTGAGCGCACCTGAATCAGGAGTCCTTCTGGTGTTTGCAGTACCTCGCCATTGTCAGTCAACACGATCTTGTGACCATCACCGCCTTGCAGGACATCATCACCATCACCGAGAATGACCACGGCATCACCGTCTCCCACATCGACCTGATCGCTATCGCCCAGGCCAATTTCCGTCGAGGTAGCACGAAGCAAAGTTCGATCGAGATACAGCATCTCGCCGTTATCGCTGATTACATGATCCTCATCACGACCAGCGGTAATTACATCTTGCCCCAGACCACCGAGGATACGATTGAAGCCATCACCGGCCTCGATCGTGTCATTGCCTGCGGTACTGGAATCCTCGTCGGTGGTTTGCATC
>NZ_CBFIHX010000104.1:0-12432 GCF_965662505.1 Pseudomaricurvus sp.
CTTCCTGTAATTCAGCCAGAGACCGAGGCGCCTTGCGTGCCTGTGGGAAACATTTCTGTGAACCAGACCAGTTGGTCCAGGGAATCCGCCTTTTGGAAGCTGGCGCGGCCTCTTTTAGGCTGGCAGAAGCGCCCGCCAGAGAAGTGCCAGTCGCAGCGACTCCCGCAGCGGCAACCAGAGTACTCAACAGACTGCGACGACTGATCATCGGTGAGGTGTATTGATGACGACTCATGACCAACCCCTTATTAACTGTTATCCGGAATAGGCTGGGATGCCATAAAGCGAATCAATGCCTCGAACTCCTCGGCACTGCAATCCATACACAGCCCCAAGGGCGGCATACCACCAAAGCCATTGATCACATTGTCCAGCAGCGTGCCCATCCCCTTGGTGGCTCGGGGCTTCCAGGCATTGATATCGCCCGTCAGAGGAGCGCCTGTACCCGGGACGATATGGCAGGCCCGGCAACTTGTCTGGTAAATTTCCGCCAGCTGTGGATCATCAGGAATCAAACTCTGTGGCTGTGCGGCAGCAGAATGGGAGGCATCCTGCTGATCCCCGCAACCCACCATGCCTGCAAGCACTGCGATCAACACCACCCATTTCAGGCCACGATTCAATATCAGAGCCATAACGCCCCCAAAGATTAGTCATTATTAACTTTTAAAAACCAGTCTAGCCCCGGACAAAAGCACTCGTCAACAAATAGTTAGTTATGACTAATTTTTACCTGAGTCAGAAAGACCCAGCTCACGATAGAGGCCAGCCCAATAGAGCTCCATCATCTTGGCGCCCTCTTCTAGCGCCAACTCCACCGGCATCTCGGGATCTTCCATGGCAACTTCGATGGCAGACGTACCCACTTCAAGCATCAGGCGCACGCGCAGAGTCAACTCCTTCGATAACTCGACTCCCAGCAACTCCACCAACTGCTGACAAATCCAGTCGCTGACGGCGTAATGAGATTTGAGCCGCGCCTCATACAGCACCGGCACCACCCTCATAGAGCGCAAGATCGCCAGACCACCGGTTTGTTCAGCGGTTACCTGGTGGGTCGCCTTGAGAATGTCGTAGACGTGATGAATGTGATCCAGCGGACTCTGGGGATCATAAAACACCTTAAACCATTCCAGCACCACCTCATTCTGACGGTCCATCAGACGAGCGCCCAGGGCATACAGTAAGGCGTACTTGTTGGGAAAATAACGATAGAGCGCAGGCACCGTGATTCCGGCGCGCTCAGCAATCAGGTTAGTGGAGATTCTCTCTACCCCCACTTCATCGAGCAGTTCAGCGGCGGACTCCAGAAGGCGCTCGTAGGTTTTGATGGCTCGCTGTTGTTGTGGACGAGTCTTTTCCAGCAACTCAATCGGCACGGTATTATCCGGGGAGGTCATTCGGTTTCCTGCTCACATTCACGCCCTCTGATTTGAGGGGGCATCAATCATTGCGCAGGTATTTCTGAATGTCCACCTCGTCGATCTGCTCTTCCGGCAGGAACCGTCTGGCGTATTCCAGATACGCGCCACTGGTTAAGAACAGCTCAAATACATCAGGGTCTACATGATTGTTCTTCACCATGCTGTACAGAATATCGATGGCAACACTCACTGACTTCGCTTTTTTGTAAGGCCGGTCGGCGGCCGTCAAAGCTTCAAAAATATCCGCCAACACCATAATACGCTCGGGAATCGACAGATCTTTTGCACTGAGCTTACGTGGATAACCCGTACCAACCAGAGTTTCATGATGTGTTGATGCGTAGCGAGGTACATTTTCCAACTCCTTCGGAAACGGCAGAGCATCCAGCATCCGAATGGTACTGATCATATGTTCATTGATTTTGAAACGGTCTTCGGCTGCGAGGGTGCCTCTGGAAATGGACAGATTGTGCAATTCTCCCTGATTATACAAATACTTCGGAATATCCATATTAATACCCAACCGAGGGTCGTAGTCGGTCGCATGTTCACGGGGGATCAGGTGCTCGGGGCGATCCTGCAGCAGCTCCTCGGAGCAAGGCAAGGCTTCCTCCTCAAGATCCAAAGAGGCAAGATGGTTGGACTCTTGTGGAGACAAACCCAATCGACGACTGAAATGTCGGGTCCAGCGAATTTTAGCGATCCGCTCTACCCTCTCTAACTTATCCTCTGTCAGAAATTCCCCACCGACGTTCATCTCGGCAATGAAAGCAAAATCGTCTTTTAAAGTTTGATGGGCGGTTTTCAGCTCTTTATCCAGCACAGCCTTTACTTGATCCAGATTGGCATTACCTTCGCGGGCCAGACGCGCCAATTGCTCCCAATAATGAATCTCGGCGTCTCGCCACAGAACTTCGAAACGGGTACGGATTTCATGAATCCGATTGTAAATCACTTCCAGCTTCGAGCCCTTGTCCACAATGTGTTCTGGGGTGGTGATTTTCCCGCAGTCATGCAGCCAGGCACCCACCCGAAACTCTCGCCACTCAGCTTCAGACTTGAAAGCAAAATCATTGAATGGCTTTGTCGTCGAATGCTGAGCCTTTTCTGCCAGCATCATGGCCAGCTCGGGCACCCTCTCACAATGAGCTGCCGTATAATGAGATTTATCATCAATAGCCTGAGCGATTAACTCAATAAATGAATCCATCAGCGCAATCTGATGCGCTTCGTGTGCCTGAATCGCCTCCGTCATGGAAATCATCGACAGTCCAAGCTCATCAATTTCCTTGATCCGACTGCGGGGAATATCCAACTGATCGTATTGGCGCAACTTTATTTTTTCGTTCTCCAGAGCCAAAGCTCTGACAGGCTTTACAATCGGTGACGCAAACAACCAGGGCACTGGAATCAACAGTAACAGCAAGCCGGCCGTCAACAGCGCGGTAAATCGCACTTTATCCAGAGCAGGTTCCAGTACCGAGGCCACAGGTGTCACAATGGCGAAGTACTCGCCCTGACGATCATTTCCGGTGAACGGCGTAATGTACATAAAGTGCTTAGTGCCACTGAGATCCACTGTCCGCAAAGTATTTAAATTCTCAGACACATCCAGCTCAGCAATTAAAGGCGCATAGGGCACTGTGCCCAAAGAGTCGTTCTCGAGTACATTCCCCTCAAACCACTTATGAGAAAGGGCCAGCTTTTGCTCTTCTGTGACTCTGGCAATGGCGCGATTAAACAGGTCACGAAGAACTTCATCCTCTGGATGAAATGCAAATCTTAAATTCTCCGGAAACGCCACCGGAGAAAATTCCAGATCGTCATGGTATTTCAGCCCACCAAAAAAATACTGGCGCGCGGTATAGTGCAGAATCTGGCCAACATCCAACCCCGCATCCGCTGTTTTATTTAACACCGCCTCAAACACCGCGTGGCTTGAGGGTACCTCCATGACGTTTACCTGAGGATAATGCTGTCGAATAATATCGATGATTGACCAACCGGACGGTATGGCAATAGTCCAGCCTTCAAGTTGACGTACATGGGTAATTTGTTGTTGATCCAGCTGGGTGACCAGAGAGTAAGGTAGATTTAAAAACGGATCGCTGAACAAGCCAAAATCTTCCGTAAACTGATTGCGGTAGACCGGCTGCAAAACATCAATGCTACCGGAACGAAACCGCTTCACCAGCTCTAACCAGGTAAAACCATTCAGGTATTCAAAGCGGACACCGGTCATCTGCGATATCAAAGACAAGTAGTCCACACTGTAGCCATAAGGTTTTCCGGACACGGCAAAATCGATAGGCGCCCAATCCATTTCATTGGATACAAACATGACCGGATTGTCTTTAACCCATTGCTGCTCTTCTTCGTTCAACACCAGAGGTGTTGCAGCGGGGATGGCCTGTGCTTGAAGCGGAGGCAAATCCGAGGCAATGATTTCACCGGTATCTTGATAGACATAGACCTCGCTTTCCGGACTTAAACGCTTATCTGACAAATGATTCGATAAGGTAGACAAGGCGATATCGATAGCCACCACCGCCGAACTGCCCTCCACCGGGGAGGAATAGGTCTGCCCGGGCTCTTGCAGAGCGTGAAACATGTAAGGCTCTGTTTTGTTAACCATTCCCGATTTTGCATGGACATACCAGGGGCGCTGACTGACTGTGTAATCGGTAGGTTCGTGCCGCGATAAGCGCAAGTTAAATCCGGCGTCGTAGTATTCAAACGTTCGTTGACGGTCCTCCCCCACGCCTTCAACTTTAACCACAATCCAACGATCTTCCGGTACAGCCTTCAACGTTTCACGAGCTGTCTCATCGCTGTTGAGATTAACCAATTGAAAAAAGCTGCCATTGCCAAACCCCAGATAAATGGAATAAAACATGGGGTTATTGCGCATAATTTCCGCAAAGACACCGCGAGCCTCAGGGCGGAATCCACCCTCAGCCGCAAGTCCCGGATAGGATGCCAACACCTTGACGGTTTGCCCTGCCTGGCGGTCCACAGATTTGAGGAATTGACTGCTACTGTCCGCTAACGCGTTGTATTCAGAGACCGCGACCTTGGTCGCTACCACGCGGGAGAAATAATACTGCAATCCTACGGCAACAGCGGCCGTGATGATCGTGGCCATCAAGAAGATGGAAACCACCGTAAAGCGAATGGTGAATCGGACAGAGTTTGATTGTTTATCAGACTGGGACAAGCGTCGTATCCTCCTTGAGCCCGCTATAGTGATAACTGTTATAAATGCATTAAACAGTTATAGCTGGGCTTTTGCTAAAGGACAATTTCTACAAGAAATGCGCTCTAAAGGAGGATGATCAAGGTGATAACCACAGCAACAGCTAACGTGGTTATTATTGACTGATTTTATGACTTATTACGCATCACACGCTTGTTGTTTTTCAATACACGCTTGCGCCACCACAGATAAACGCCGGTACCGAACAAAAGAGCAGGCGCGATGCCTACCAGCACGAACAACCAACGTCCGGCCAACCCCAGAACATCGGCATTGTGCAGAGGAAACTGCCAGGCCATAAAGGTTGTACCAGCAGCCTGTTCTCCCACCACACGCCTGTCCAGCACCTCTCCGCTGTATTGATCCAGCCACACCCGGCTGGCGCCGTGATTGCTCCAGAGCTCGCTCGGCACGTTAAAAGACAGACGATAAGGCGCACTGTCGCTGCGGGGAAGATCAATACGCTTAAGGACCCCATTCGGGAAGTATTGCTGAGCGATTTCGACCACCCTATCGACCCCCAGAGGAGCCCTGCCGTGTTCACTTTGAACGGATTGCGCAACCACTTTGGGCTCCATGGGCAAGACCCATCCCACCAGCTGCCCTACCTGCGCAGGAAAGATCATACTGACACCGGAGAATCCAACCACAAACAGCAGAGGCAGCATATAGATACCCGCCACCTTGTGCAGATCAAAATAGAACCTGAAACGGTTACTGCCCCGGCGCAGCGTCAGAGCATTGCGCCAACGATTCTTGCGCGGCCACCAAATCACGATCCCACTGACACAGAACAACAACAGCACCAACCCCATCAAGCCGACGATGATCTTTCCGTTCTCGCCGGACAACAAGGTGTAATGCAAGCTGTACAACCAGGTCATCGGGTACTGCCCCCAGGTTCTGACGGCGAGCACTTTGCCGTCGACAGGAGAAACACTGACTTCAATGGAGCCGGCAGTCTTATCGGTATTGGGAAAACGTACAACATGAGGACTGTCTGGCGCACGCTGCACATACAGTCTGCGAGGCTGAGGATTCCCTGCAACCGCGGCCTGAGCATTTGCCAACACAGTACTGAACGAAGCGGTTTCAGTCGACGACTGAAACGCAACGGTCTGAGGCGTTAACACTTCATCCAAAGCATGATCAAAAACCAACAAGCTGCCAGTGAGTCCGATCACGGCCAGAAGCAGTCCTAAAATCAGGCCCGCGTACTTGTGAACAGTAAAAAACGCACGACGCACGCGGTAACTCCTGAAATCTAGTCTCTGTCTAAAGCTTTAGAATGGGTCGTTAAATATTAGAACTGGTAGTTGTAGCTCAAGCTCATACTGCGACCAATACCCTTAAAGTTACGGGCATCGTTACCCACAGTCTGAGAGTAGTAAGTAAAGTAATCTTCGTTAGTCAGGTTTTGAATCCCCAACACGAAATTACCGCCCAAAGCCTGCAGCTGTGCACTCACATCAATGGTGGTATATCCGTCAAACTCGGCGTATTCAACGCCATTGGCATCTTCAAACTCACGATCCATCATGACATTCGCCTGTACCCGAGTACTCAGGCTCTCACCCCAGCTGTGCTCCCAACTAATATTGACGCGGTTGGGCGAAATATTGGCACCATCCAGATCACTGTCGACACTGCCGCTGTCATCGGAGTCGTAACGACCGTCAGTGTAGGCATAGCGCAATCCAAAAGTATCCGATTCCGTGGCAAACCACTGGCTGCTGAACTCAAAACCGTCAATCTCGGTTTTTTCCCGGTTCACGGTGTAAATACCATCCGCCCCACGACTGAGACGCTGACCAAAGTCAGAATCCGACGCATAGTAAGCCAGTTGTGCAGTGAAGCGCTCGCTGTGGAAATCCACACCAATCTCTTGGTTCTCGGTCAAAATCGGTTCTAGATCCAGGAAAGTCTCCACGCTTTCATTCGGTGTGTCGATGCCCCGCAACACACGACCCACATCCGGCATCGAGAAACCTTCAGAGTAGTTCGCGTACACACGCCAGTTATCGTTGATCTGGTAGGTAGCACCAATGTTGCCCAGAGTCTCAGCAAAGTCTATATCACCACCTGCGACAAACTGACTGCCATAGCTAGCCAGTGTCGTGAAATCATCTGCTTCCAACTTTGAGATTTCACGACGCAGACCCGCGGTCACACTCACATTCTCAATCCCGGTAAACTCAGCCTGCACGTAAGGCGCCACGTTTTTGTAGACGGTGGGCGGCACCCAACTACGACTGGTAAGAATCAGTTCCTGCCAGGTTTCATCCTGATAGGCATCCACACCGTAGACCAGATTTATCGGCAAACCAGCGATGTCATCTTTAATCAACGTCAGCTTCATCCCATACTTCTCGGAATTATTCTGCGACTGATCAAACAGTGTTCCATCCGGTGCAATGGAAGGATCCTGAAAGGTACCACTCGGCGTTGCGCCATAGGTGCCTTCAAAGTCCTGACTAAATACCTGAACTCGCAGTTTCTGTCCCAGAATGGCTTCGTTGCTGTACTGCAAATTGATGGTGGTGACATCATTGGAAGGCACTTTACCCGGCACATCCGCTTCAATAGACGACGTTGGAATGCCATTGGCACGATCACCATCAACCTGCAACCAATCGTTGTTGCCTTCGAGGTGATACTTGTTCACCGTCAGCTGAATCCGCTGCTCATCCCAGCTGTGACCCACTTTCAGAAAGGCGTTGATGGTATCACTGTCCATCGTGTCACCCTGAGTGTTATCAACACCCACGACTTCGCCATCGGCATCGTAGCTGATGCCCGTGGTGCGGTAGCTGATGCTGCCGAGAAAATCGATTTCGCCAACCTTACCCGACGCACTGTAACTGGCACCATAACCGATGCTGTCACTGGAATCTTCCGGCTGCATGGTGGTTTCAAAACGAACCGCTTGCTGCAAATCTTCAGTAGGCTCTTTGGTAATCAGGTTGATGATACCCCCGGAGGCACCCATGCCATGAATGGCGTTGGCACCGTGGATCACTTCCACGCGCTCCAACATCAGGGGATCAATCGTGTGTCCGTCGCGACCACCATTCCGCAGCGGGTTGGATTGCGGCACACCATCAATCAGGTAAAGCGGCTTGCGGCCACGCAGGCTTTCGCCGGCGTTACTCATTTTTTGACGGCTGGGGGAAAAGCTCGGGATCAGGTTGCCCAGCACCGTGGACAAGTCATTTTGAATGCTCAACTGCTGAGTCAGGTCGACCTGATCAATCAGCGTGACGGTATTGGGAATCGTGCTCAGCGGGCGCTCGACACGGCTGGCAGTAACAACAACCTCTTCACTCACGATCCGGCGGCTCTCTGACATGGTAGTTGCCAGACTCTCTTTAACCGCCTTTTCTTCAGCGGCAGCTGTTGTAGCCTCTTGCGCAAAAGCCACACCCGTTGCAGCACTCATTGCAACAGAAGCCAAAATAGCCAGACACAGAGGCTGACGACGGAACACTTGATTCATAGATTTCCCCGGATTCCCAAAGTTTGCTTGTTGTCGCCAGGCGCGAGATCAGAACATGACCTCACAACCATCCTTGGACCGGAGACAGAAAGATAAACTAAATGATATTAATTCTCATAAAGATGGCGATTATAGAGAGCCATGGGACAAAAGTAAAAGGATTAGCTTGCTGACTTGCGACTCGGTGCAATCCCGTAGAGAATCCGCCTCCCGCAAGAGATAGCGCCCTTGTGCATCGGTGGATAATTGCCAATGATCACTGAAAATCGTGAGCTGCTGATCTATCTTTTCAGCAGCGCCTCTTGCACCCAAAGCCACCCAGTTCGACGGAAATCATCCGATGTCTGCAACTCAAAGTCCAACCGCTCACCGATATCAGGCAATTCTGGACATCGCCCCGCTGTCCCTGGCCGTCATTCCCTGGGGATTATTGGCGGGCTCTCTGGCGATGAAGACAGGTCTCAGCCCATGGCAGGCTCAGTGTATGTCGCTATTGGTTTTCGCCGGAGCAGTACAGCTGGCCAGCTTGAATATGGTTCAGATAGGCAGTCCGCTGGCAGCCATTCTGGGCACCGCGTTTGTCATCAGTTCGCGGCACTTACTTTACTCGGCCGTGTATCGAAATTTTGCCCTTGAGCTACCCCGGCATCAGCGCTACTTGCTGGCGTTTGTCCTGACCGATGAAATGTTTGCCATCGTCGAGGCCTACCGAAAAAAGCACGGCCACTTTGACTACTACTATGCCATTACCGCAGGCGTCACATTCTGGCTGGCGTGGAATCTGGCCTCACTGGCCGGCATTTTACTCGGACAGGCGCTGGGTGACATGCAAGCCTGGGGATTTGAATTTGCCGTGGCCGCTATTTTTATCGCGATGTCGATTCCTGGTATCCGCTCGTGGCCCACATTCGTGACGGTCATTACCAGCGGCCTGGTGATGGTCGGTGCGGAACTGCACGAATGGCCCAACGGGATATTGCTGGCGGGGATAGCTGGCATGGTGGCCGGTTTCGCCACCGAGCAAGCGTTGAACTCATTGAAGACTGAGCCTGGGGAATAAAACCATGATGATTTGGGTAATGATCGGCCTGATGGCGGCAGTCACGTTTTACAACCGCTACGCCTTTTTTTCACCGCACCTGAAGTTTTCCATTGGTTCGCGGCTTCAATCGCTGCTGAGTTATACCGCACCGGCGGTGTTGACTGCACTCTGGGTGCCCATCGTGTTTGTACAACACACGTCAGCGCCGAACGAGAAGGTGCTCAACCTGAACTTCGACAATCCGTACTTTACCGCGGGCCTGATCACCGTGGCGATCAGTGCACTGGTACGTCAACCGCTGGTGACGGTCATCGCAGGCGTTGCCGTGTTTGTCTCACTGTCACAGTTATAAATCCAGAAATTACTGTGGGGAAAACCAACAGCATCAGTTGGCTTTCCTCATCGGGACATCAGTTCAGTCAAGCCCACGAAACGGCAATCCGGTCAGCATCGACAAATGCTCCGCCAGCTTTTCAGCCTTGCCGTAGCCATCAATACCGAAACCCAACGACTTGTCTTTGCCACTCTTTAATCGCAGCTTTAATTTGTAATACTGCACCACTTCCTCACCACTGCTCATGCTGGACGAGGAATCAATCGAAAGGCCTTCTATTTCAGAGCGAGCCAGCTCGTTCGTACTCAGCGCCATCCCGAACCAGAATCGCTTGGTCATCACTGTCTCCGGCGCAATGCGCACCCGCAATTCTTTACCTAACCCGTAGAGACCCAGCAACAGGGTTAACAAGCCAAAGCCCCCAAAGACCAGTACAAACAACCAAGCCATGGAGTCACTTACCTGAGTCATCCCCGCACCAATGGCAAAGAAGATTGCCCCAAAGAGGGTTAACATCGTATGCAACTTGCGCGTGTTGCCCGGCGTAAAACGCAGCCACAAGCCATCCGGTCGCTGGGTAATTTCGGTCAGTTGTTCCAGTTCACTCAATTGCCGATCTTCAAAAGCCGCGTGAGCTTCCACCGGTAAGGGGCTGGACGCCTGCGCTGTTGACGGAAACATCGGCAGCTCCCAGGAACGGTTAAACGCCACCTTCTTATCCAGCGCTTTTACCGACAGACGCCAATAGTGGTAATCACTATCCGGTACTTCCGAGGCCTGCAGTCCTTCCGGCACATCCACCAGCACCCTCACCCGTGTACCGCGCTGCCCGTCTTTCACACGGCAAGCCTCGGCATGTAAAGGCACCTTGCGCTGCCACACCACACTGTCGGACGTTCGGGTTTCATTGCCAGAGCGACGGCGGGTTCGACGAAATAACACCAACGTCGCGTCGAACTCGCCAGCATCCGGCAACGGAATACCCAGATCGACGTGGCCACCCATCTGACCGCCAATCGCTCCCGGATAGGGATCCATATGAAACGGCGTCGCCCCGAAGCGCCTCCAGTTACGGGTCAGCTTGATCGCCTGTGCCAGTAAAAACACACTGGCCAGCGGGAACAGAAAAACCAGCAACACCAGATAGTCACCACCTGCAATTTTCCGGCTCAACTCATCATAACCCGCGATCAGTACTGCGCTGCTCACGCCACCAAAGATCAGCGAAAACCCCCACATCACCCACAGCCCCGACTTTACATGGCTGTTTATGGTAGGGCTCGACCATTCCTTGCGGCTTAACCAGGGCTGCGACATATCCGTATCCTTTCCTTGTTCTGAATTCTGATTGAAACCCAGAAAATCAGCCAATTTTCTATAATGTCCGAATTTGGCTAGAAGGGTCAACACAAGTGGAGTAAATTGCAGACATGAATCGTTCTATTTCCGACACAGACTCTCATCTTGAGTGGCAGCAAGCGCGCTTGACCCGCGACGCACGCTTCGATGGTGTGTTCTATATCGGTGTGTTAACCACAGGCATTTTCTGCCGCCCCGTTTGTCCCGCTCGCTTACCCAAAGAAGATAACGTCCGCTATTTGCGCAGTCCTGCGGAAGCGACACAACAAGGGTTCCGTCCCTGTCGACGCTGCCGCCCCGAGTACTCCCCGACAGCGTTGCAACAATGGCCTGACGAGCGTCTCGACACCGTGCTGCATGCCATCGACAACGGCTTTCTTGATCGTGATGACATGCCGGCGCTCGCTCAAACCGTCAACCTCAGCGACCGTCAGTTGCGCCGTCTGTTTCTCGACAATCTGGGCACAACACCCACCCACGTCGCCGAAACCCGACGCCTGATGCTGGCCAAACAATTGTTGTGCGAATCCAACCTGTCCATAACTGACGTTGCACTCGCCGCCGGCTTCAATAGCATTCGTCGCTTCAACAGCAAAATCAAATCGTTCTACCATCAGACACCCACAGCCATTCGCAACGCCCAACGTCGTAAACCCACCCAAACAGAAGACGAATGGGTCATTGAGATTCCTCACTCAGCACACTACCCGTGGCAGCAGGTGTTTCAGTTTTACCAACAACGTGCGGTTGAAGGATTAGAATGTGCCGACGCCAACAGCTTGCAGCGTGTTATCCAGATAGATCATCAGCCCGTTCTGCTCCGCTGTGAAAAGCTTTCGCAACACTCTGCACTTCAACTGACAATAACCGGTCTTGACTGCTCCCACTTAAACCAGGCCATTGCACTCACACGCAAAGCGCTCGACATGAACAGCAATCACCTGGCAATTGCAGAACATTTAGCCAACAGCGCATTACTGACACCGTTTCTCAACATCAAACAAACCATTGCCTTACCGGGCGCCTGGGATCCGTTTGAATATTTGATCCGCGCCATTCTGGGACAGCAGGTGTCCGTCAAAGCCGCCAAAACCCTCACCCGTCGATTATTGGAACGCTGTGGAGAACAGGTCACCTTTGCAGATCAGTCATGGTATCTTTTCCCGAGTGCAGACACTCTCGCTACCGCCGACCTCAGCCACTTTGGTATGCCACAGCGACGCATTGATACTCTGCAAGATGTTGCCAGAGCGCAAGCCAACGGTGACATCGATCTAAGAATGACGCACAGCTCACTGAGTCCGTCCAAAGCCATTGCCTCGCTCAGGGAATCGTTATTGGCCATTAAAGGAATCGGCTCCTGGACGGTTGACTACCTGTTGATGCGCGGCTTTTATCAACCTGACGTTTGGCTGGATACAGACCTCGGCATCATCAACGCACTGAAGCAAAACAATCCGGATCTCGACAAAAAAAGTGTGAAAACCATCGCTGACGAGTGCTCCCCCTGGCGATCCTACG
>NZ_CBFIHX010000105.1:0-12408 GCF_965662505.1 Pseudomaricurvus sp.
TGCGCCAGTAGGTACTGGCAATCATATCGTCCGTGGGTACGCCTTTCGTCAATCCAAACACTGGCTTAAGTAATTTAAGAACGTTTTCCAGATTAATTCCCGTCAGCCATTGATAAGGTTTTGAGAGCTTTTCTGCCAACGCAAACTTTTCTTCACTCAAAAACTGAATTTTAGACACTTTACCCTTGAGTGCTCTTCTGATCTTTTTACGAGCACGCCGAACTTCTGATTTGTTCCCGTACAACGCTCCAGAACCATTCCAGGCGCCAAAATCTGCACCTGCTACAATGCCATCCATGACACCTCTTGAGAGTGGCGTCTGCCCCCCCGTTAACGACCATGGGTATTGGCTCATAGAGGAATAGACTTTGTAGTCGTTGCCAATATGCATCGCGCTGCGCAATGTACCGTCCATGCGCAGAGGCCTCAATGTGTCGATAATGTCACTGAGCTGATCTTCTCTATCCACGGTAAAAAAGAATTTTTCAAAGTATTCGGGGGCTGGGGTTAACCACAAGGTCAAACGGGTGATGACCCCAAGGTTCGACTGTGTGAACAATCCATCCAGATAAGGGCCGACACCCCAGCGATAAAGCCCTTGAGCCTTAGCATTATCAAAACGTCCGAAACCGGTTTTTAACAGCTCACCCGTTGGCAGGACCACCTCCATTCCGCCCACGTGGGCGAAGTGATCTGCTGCCGTTGTATGGCCAAATCCTCGCTCTGCGATGTTACCTATCATGCTGTGCGACGTGAATGAACCTGTGGCATCCATCCAGAGATTTGATTTCTGCTCTTGCAAGAAATCATACAGCTGTTGTTGCGTCACACCGGGCTCTATGACAACGTAAGCAAGCTCTTCATCAAAGGTAACAATCCGGTTGAGACGGGATAATTCCAGAATGAGGGTGTTATCCGATGTATGAACTCTTGAACCATAACCGACATTTTTACCCTTACTAATGGCATACACCGGAGTCTTATACCGATTTGCGATACGCAGACACTCTTGCACCTCTGCCACCGAAGCCGGTTTGAGCACCGCCGGTATAGTCATACTGGTTTTGAAGGTTGCGGTCTCATACTTTTTAAGCAAGCCATCATCGCGGAGTACATATTCGTCTCCCAACAACTGCTTAAACTCGGATAAAGCCTGTTCCAGATTAGGTCCCATAAACAAATCCCACTGCGCTTCTAACGTTTTTATTTTTTAGGATTTAACATCCTGCTTGATTGCCTCCAAGAAATCGTCAAGTGCACAATCCAACAAGTGGTAAATTGCTCTAAAGCCCTCAATGTTTCCGTAGTACGGATCAGGAACCTCTTCACTCTCCAGCGGCTTACTGTAACTACGGAGCAAATGAACCTTGCCCTTAGACAGATCAGGGTATTTCTCACTGAGCCATGTGAGCTGCTGGCTATCCATCACCAGGATATAGTCGTATTTAAAGTCCTTTTCTCTGAATTTTCGGGACTTCAATTTCGCAATGTTAACTCCGTTCTCCAGAGTCACCTTCTGGGCTCTTGCGTCTGGACGACACCGAATAGATGAAGCCAGAACCCCGGCAGAATCGACTTTAACGTGTTTTTCGAGCGTACTTTGTTTGAGTTTTTCTTTAAAAATGCCTTCTGCTATCGGCGAACGACAGATATTCGCACGGCAGACAAACAACACTGATACTTTTAACATCTATGGATTATCACTCATAAGCTTATTCACATGCCGAACCGGTATCGCATAGGCGATGCCTGACGGCTGAGGCAAAAGACTTTCTTTCGATTTTTGAACAAAAACACTGTTGAGAACACCCAGTACTTTGCCCGTTCGAACATCGTACAAAGGGCTTCCACTGCTACCGGGGTAGGCTCCCGCATCCAATTGATAGACCTCAAAGGGATGGCGCAGGCGCTTGATCTGCTCAGGCGTCAAGGTCGCTGTAGAGTGCGCCGGAATCACAAACGGGGTGATCGCCGACACCATAGCCCGGTGAGTCACGGGGTACAGCCCCAAAATCATTCCAATGGGAAATCCGGTAAAAGCGACATCACTCCCCTCACGTACATAGGCATCTCCGGCTAGCGATAAAGGCTTGAGCCCTCGCCCCTCCAATTCCAGCAAAGCCAGGTCATGAACCGCATCTACCGCTTTGATTCTTGCAGGTGTCGCTTTGGCCGATTCGCCTCGCCCGGCAAAAATCGCCAACACCTCTCCGCTATCGACATCCATTTTGGCGGGCAGTACATGCAAGTTGGTGATAATTTGCTGGCCATTACCCACAACAAACCCCGTGCCCATGAATTTTAGAGGAGGCCCCTTGCCCCTGGTAGATTTCACAGGGCGCATCGTACCCACTGCCACAATGCTGCCCCGCATCTGATCAATGGTATCAGGCAGCGATGTCGCAGACGCCACTCCAGTGACAAGGCAAATGGCGAGAATGGCAGCCATCCTTATCAAGGTCCACGGGGTCGGTAATCGCATAATTCATTCCTTGAAGAGCCGTATATTTCTCACAATATAGCATGCTCCCTTTTTATAACCTTCTACCCGGCTATAAATCTGCGGCCATCTGATCACTCGCTAACATTCCCGAACCCCTGCCCAAAACGCTATAATTGTCAGCTAATTCACCGACATCACCCGTGGTATCCCGTTTGAACATTCCCTCCAATCTGCACAAGCCCATTAATCGCCGCTTTACCGTGGCCCCGATGATGGAGTGGTCCGATCGTCACTGTCGCTACCTTTGGCGGCTGATTTCACGCCATGCGGTGTTGTACACGGAAATGGTCACCACCGGGGCTTTAATCCACGCCGATCCGGAACGCTTTTTACGTTATAACCCCGATGAGCATCCCCTTGCCCTGCAATTAGGCGGCAGCAACCCGACGGATCTCGCAACCCGCAGCAAGATGGCCGAAGATTGGGGCTATGATGAGGTGAACCTGAACTGTGGCTGCCCCAGTGACCGAGTGCAGAACGGCATGATTGGGGCCATTCTGATGGCACACCCTGAAAAAGTAGCCGATTGCATCAAAGCCATGCAGGACGCTGTCAGCATTGATGTCACGGTCAAACACCGAATCGGTATTGATGACATGGAAGATTACCCAGGCATGGCCCGCTTTGTGGAAACCATCGCCAAAACCGGCTGCAAGACGTTTATCGTTCACGCTCGCAAGGCCTGGCTACAGGGATTGAGCCCTAAAGAGAACCGGGAGGTACCTCCCCTTCGTTACGATATGGTTCATCAGTTGAAAAGGGAATTTCCTGAGCTGGAAATTGTCATTAATGGTGGGTTGCACACTCTGGAACAATGTGAGGAACAGGTCACAGGACTGGATGGCGTGATGGTTGGCCGTGAAGCCTACAGCAATCCCTACCTGCTGGCAGAGGTGGATAAACGCTTTTATCAGGACGATCACTACATCGCGTCGCGCCAAGAGATCGCCGCCCAGTTTGTCGAGTATTGTCAGGAACAAATGAATGAAGGGCAGCTGTTGAAATACATGACTCGCCATATGCTGGGGCTGTTTCAGGGGTTGCCCGGTGCACGGCGCTTCCGCCGCCACATCAGTGAGAACGCCCACAAGCCGGACGCCAGTATTGCAGTGCTGGAAGACGCCATCGCCTTGGTCAACTTTTGACGCTTAGCGTCAGTTGATCGGGCCATCGAACGGATCAACTCAGATTTAACACATCACTTACTTGAGTTTTAACACACCACTAACGACAGGGGCTGTATATGCTTGCCGGACTCAAAACGTTTTTTTCAGACTTGCTTGAAACCGACGAAGAAGTCATCGACACCATGGACACCAAACAGCTGGCAGCTGCCGCCCTGATGATCGATGTGGCCACTATTGACGAACATTTTGATGACGATGAAACCCAGGCCTTGATTAGCGAGCTTCGCCGCCAGTTTTCACTGGATAACGACACCTTACACAAACTCATTGATCGGGCACGTCAGGAGAGCAAAGAATCCACTTCGCTGTATCAATTCACCCGCTGCATTAACGATGAGTTCAGTCAGGAGGAGAAATGCCACCTGCTGCTGGGTATGTGGCGTATTGCCTTTGCCGATGGCGATTTGGACAAGTACGAAGAGCACATCATTCGCCGCGTCAGCGAACTGATTTATGTCTCGCACACGGATTTTATCCGCACCAAAAAAGCCGCCATGGATATGGATGATTAATCAGGCTGAAGAGTCTTCCAGGGTTTTGACAAGGTCTTGAAAAACCTCACGATTTTGCTCATTGAGGTCCATTAGAATCTTATGGGCTTCCAGCACTTTTTTCTTCGCGGTGCACTCATCCATCTCGCTGGCCTCCAGACACTGACTGACCTGCAGCTTATCGGGAAGCTGAGTCATGATGTCGAAAATCTCTGAAAACCCCATGGTATCCAGCAGACGATTGATTCCGGGAGAGGTGGAAATAATGACAGGCCGCAGCTGTTTGCGCTGCTCAGCCAGAATGGAGATTTTTGCCATCAACCCAAGAGTGGTACTGTCGATGGCTTCCGCCTGAGTGAGGTCAAAAATGATAGACGCGAAATCATCCGCCTCAAACATAGCACTGATAAACTGATCAAAAGACATACACAGTGTCAGCCTGACGTCGCCTACCATTTTAATCACGTAGACGCCCGCGTGGTCAGCGACCCAGATCTTGCCTTGTTGCATACCCGATACCTATTGATGCATGAGCATCCTTGGCTTTCTAATCAAAAAATCTACTATTGGCACGCAAGTTTCGCGCCGGATATTGCGGCCATTGCCACAAAGTTTTCCTGTCTTTACAGACTTGCTGCAAGATTATTCACTGCGTACAGACAAAACTAATCACCACGCACAAGACTGAGCACGGCGATATCGTCCGGCGCATCGTCAATGGCGTCCAGCTTCAGCGCCCTGATTACATTCGTCAGACCACCTCCGGCATCCGTCAACATGTGCAACAGATGATCCTCTTTTTCCAGCAAGTCCTGCGGCGGCATCACTTCCAGTATACCGTCAGAGAACGCCAATAATGTCGACTGAGGCGGAAAATCCACTTCATATTGTGGCCATTCCTGTTGTGAAAACAGCCCCAGCGGTCGCCCTTTGCCCTCCAGAAACCGGTTTCCCTCGGGAGTCAGCATCGCCATTAAAGGCAGGTGCCCTGCGACCACATAGTGCAAGCGGTGCAACTGTATATCCAGGACTCCCACCAGGCAAGTCATATGGTGTCCCAAACGTGTCTCCAGTAGCAGGCGATTCACCTCTGACAAGGCAATATTGAGATCTTCCGAGACCGAACGGGAGCCATCGAACAGTTGCCAATTACGGGCGATTTCACCCGAGGCGTGTTTGACCCAGATGGTGGCAAACGCGGATGAAGAACCGTGACCCGAGACATCCGTGAGATAAAAGCACAGGTAGCGATCTTGAAAATAGCCCAAATCGATAAAATCGCCACTGAGAAACAGTGAGGGAATCACCTTGTGTTCAAGGCAGTAGCCGCCCCGCTTCACGGGTGTGGGTGGCAATAGTTGTTGCTGAACCCGTCTACCGGCCTGCTGATCCTTCTCCAGGGTGCGCAGATGGTCTTTAAGCTCGCTGTTAGCTGCTTCCAGCTCTTCCCGGTATCGCTGGTTCTGTGCCAGTAGATCTCGCCGTTCCAGGCTTTTGCTGACCGCGTGCACGAGCACTTCCATATCAACGAGAGGCTTAATGAGAAAATCAGAGGCGCCCAGGCGCAAGGCCTTCACCACATCGCCCATGACACCGACACCGGACATCACAATGACTGGAGTTTCCGGCGAGGCCTGATGAATTTTTTCGAGTACTTGCAGGCCATCCATTGAGGGCATTCGCAAGTCTGTCAGGACGACCTCAGGGGCGTGCTCCTGAAACAGAGCTAATCCCTGGATTCCGTGATCCGCTTCCAGCATCTCGAAACCACTGTCCTCGAGGTAGGCCACCACACTCTGTCTGACAATGGTGTCATCATCAATGATGAGGAGTTTGCGGTTTTCTGGAGGCATGATCCACCCGTATCACCTATGGGACATACACTGACCAGGCAGAAAGGTTAATAGCCACTCACCTCTGGGTTTCTTCATGCGCCAAGAATGGCGTTTCAGGAAAACTGGGTGGAACACTAACCGTCTTTTATAGCCAGAAAAGAAAGAAGCGACAACACTACTCCCATAGCACGGGCGCTGCAAGCGCTTCACCGAAGGCATAGCTGAAAAGATACTGTATTGAATTACTATTAAGTTACTGCACAGAATTGGCGGTTACTCAGTCAATAAGTAACCGCACGAACCAATAATCACCCACTTGATTTGGCTGAATCAGAAATCGCCGTCATCACCAAAACTGTCTTCGACAGTGCCGTCGTTGATCAGATAGTCACGACGCTGCAAGTAAGCATCACGAATAAAAGTGTATTTGTCACCACTGAGAAGATCTTCGGCGTCCAGTAAAGAAGCTCGGGTATCTACCAGATCACCGGCATAGATGCTGTTGCGGGTAGGCACATGATCCACCAAAGTCAGAGGGTGAACATAGGCATTAAAAGGCATGCCAACCCCATCCCGAAGCGTTGTGGAACCAAAGAAAGGCACCACAATATAAGGTCCCTGGCCCGCCCCCCAAACAGAGAAGGTTTGCCCAAAGTCCTCGCCCTCACTGCGCGGCATCCCAAAGTGTTGTGCCACATCGAACAAACCGCCAATCCCCACGGTGGAGTTGACCAGCAAACGACCGGTGTCATTTCCAGCCTGGGCCCACTTGGCCTGCAGAAGGTCGTTGACGACGTTATTGATTTCCAACAGATTGGAAAAGAAGTTAGAGACTCCGGTTTCCACCGGGTCTGGTGTGACAGCCCGATAGCCTTTGGCTATGGGTTTCAAGAAGTAAGTATCCAGAGTGTCATTAAAGACAAATATTTTACGATTCACCCCTTCCCAGGGGTCTTCGATCTCGGAACTGTCATTAGCAATCCCGTATTGGCTGGACGTAAGCAACAGCAATCCTGCTGTAAGTGTTATAAATCGGGCTTTCAATGCCACAATGCCTCTCCTGCAATCAACGGAAGAGCCATTTTAGCTCAGGTCGGATGACAGGCAAAGCGCCTCTACCCGACCATTTTGCGAATATTATTTGGCGCACTGGAATTGATAGTGTAAATAATAGCCAGACTGATTGGGGACAGACCACTCTTTCAGCTTTTCCCAGCCATTTGGACAGTAATGCGCCATTTGGACATAAAGGCCTTTCAGGGCAGAATCAGGGCCACCGGTCGTCGTGAAGGGCTCACGAATGTTAAAGGCGACACCTGCGTTATCCGCAGCTTGCTCGGCCTGATTCAGTGCACTCTGTGCCGCTGAACCGGTAACCGCCGCTGCAGCGGCTTTGCCTGATGACAAATCCTGCTGAGGCACTGAGGTTTTCGGGGATTCGCGGTAAGCCAATTGCTGAGCTGGGGCGGCAGCTTCTGAACCTGCGCTCTCTTCTGCAGCATAGGTATCGATGGCTTTGGTGTGCTTACCGAAGAGTTTAGTACCCTCTTCAGGATCAAAAACAATATCGGGATCGTTGTCGCAATCAATATGCAACTTACTGAAATCCAGGCTATCGGCCATGTCGACATCTTCACCGCACTTCACATCCTCAGCGAACACAGCTGCGGAAGATATTTGAAACGTGCAGGCTACGGCCATTGCAATCCAGGTAATTTTTTTCATCATTTTCTCCACAAAAATGATCACTTCAATAGATGTAATCGCCTGACTAAATCACAGGCTTTGTAAAAAGGAAAGGCGCCGAAGCACCCTTCCCTGTTCTAATTGCGTTTACACGTGATTAGAACTTGTGCTCCATACCAATACCGAAGACATCATCTTCTTCGCTGTAGGACACCAGATTGTCGCTGGTCTCGATGTTGGAGTAGTAAGTGTAAATCTTGGTGGATTTGGCCAAACTGTAGTCAACACCCAAAATCCATGCTTCACGCTCAAACTCGTCGTCAAACCTGCTGCCACCAACTTCTACCTCGTTCACTTCATACTCGCCTTCACCATATTGGGCCTTCAACTTGAAGTTGCCGATTTTGTATGATGCGCTCAATACGTAGCTGTCTTCGTCGTAAGTAGAGTTAGTGGCATTGGTGATGTTGTCATCGTAGTTATCAGCGTCTTCGGCTTGCTGATAAATACCGCCCAGAGTCAAATCACCAATTTTGTAAGAAGCCACAAAACGGTTGATGTTCAGGAATTGCTTTTCAAAGCTGCCAGACTTCACGTTTTCGTCACGCGCCAAAGCCAGGTACAGACCTTCGTGCTTAAAGGTCACACCCGCTGAGTAGCTGTCCAGCAAACCATCGCGACGGTCACCGGCATCTTCACCCAGGATGCTCATTACAGACACAGAGAAACCAGCCATTTCTGGTGAGGTGTAGTTGATGACGTTGCTGGAACGGGTTTCACCAGACATCCAGTTTTTGATATCGCCACCCTGCAGATCGCCAAACAGATCCACTTTAGCTTGAGACAACTTCAAAACGGTATCGCTGCGACCGGCAAAGATAGTACCGTAGTTGCCGCTCAAACCTACGTAGATGTTACGCTGCTTGAAGGTTTGGTCGTCAGAGCTGCTACCGGAAATACCACTATCAACAAACACTTCGACTTCAGCTTTGTAGATTGCGTACAGACCTTCGGACAGCTCAGTCTTTCCCTTGAAGCCTACGCGGGAAGCGTTACTGTTCAAATTCCAGCCACTTTCGTCATTACCATCGACGGAAGATTCAAAATTGGAGTGAACCGCAGTCACGTTCATTTTTCCATAGAACGTGGTGTCGGTTTCGCCCATTGCGAAAGCAGTTGTAGGCATTACAGCAGCGATCGCCATTGGCAGAAGTAACTTTTTCATGGAGTCATCCCCTAAATATTTTGGTTGTAATAGACACGCTAAATAAATGTCGCTGGAGCTTTTATTCACTTCCAACAGACACAGTGTTAGTAAGTCTGAAACGCAACCCTTGCTCGGTGATTACGTTATGGAGGGGCATTCTGAACAGGTAATATTTCAGTAATATGACGGGAGCTTAAAAAAGGTTTTTTTTATTTCTAAAGGCTTAAAAATAAATATTCTTATGAAGAATCCAAGTGAAGCCAGAGGGTAAATCCCCTACTGGCTCCTGGGAAATAGACATTTACATCAAGAATTGAATGCACATGTAACAATATTGAAATAATTGTGGGTTAAGTGTCTGCCCACATTTTTTTCAGGCGTTTCTCCGATACCGGCATCAGGGTTTTCAAAGATTGAGCGAACAGAGAGACGCGATACTCTTCCAGCATCCAGCGGTATTGCACCAGCTGATCATTGGCGTACACACTGGCCTCGCCCTCTTTCTCCAGTCTCTGCTGCCAAGGCTCCCAAAGGCTATCCACTTCCGCCGTCCAGATTTTATCTTTCTGAATTTGGGAGGGTGCTTTTTCCAGTCTTAAATTAATGGCTTTCAGATAACGGGGGTATTGCTGCAACCATTTCTGTGGAGTCTGATACAAAAAGCCGGGGTAGATTAAACGCTGCAGCTGTTGGTTGATATCCCCCGCGGCCACCGCAATCGCCAGAGCATTCTTATTGGATTTGATGTTTTTCTTAATGGAGACCACTTCCGACAATACGGTCACCATCAGCTTTTCCAGTTCTGTGGCACGAGCCGTGATCTGATCCCGTCCGGCCTCGATACAACCCAGGAAGGTCTCCTGAGTACGCGGGATCTCACCGCTAAAACAGGCATCTGCGACAGCCGCCATAATCATGTCGTCCACCACCGCATCCCGCTTACCCAGGGAGACCACCGTGAGCCCCAGATCCTTGCCTTTCAACAACTCCTTGCGCAGGTATTTGACGCTGCTCTGCAAATGCAACAAGGCCAGGCGGGTGATGCCGCGACGGGTGGTGTATTCCGCTTCCAGCGGGTTATCACTCAGACGCAGTGCCACCGAGTCTTTCTCGTCGATTAATACCGGATAGGCGGTAATGCTCATCCCTGCCCGTTTCAGGCGAATATCTTTGGACAGCTCGTCAAAGTCCCACTCGGTAATACCGGAGCGCTCAATGGAATCGTCGTTACTCTTCAGAGTTTGCTGCAGCTGATCCCGGTAGCGCTCACGCAGACTCGCCAGATCCCGCCCTTGCGCCAACACCTTGCCACGCTCGTCCACCACCTGAATATTAAAGCGGTAGTAATCATCCAGCTGCACCTGCAGCCATTGATCCTCAGGAATATCGATGGTGGTCTGGCGCTTCAGCTGATGTCCCAATGCTTCCGTTAAAGGCACATCGTCAGGGCTAAGGGACGCCAGCGCGGTATCAACGTAATTGGGCACAGGCACAAAGTTCTTGCGCCACTGCTTGGGCAACCCCTTCACCAGCTGGATGCACTTTTCCCGCAGAATGCCGGGGATTAGCCACTCCAGACGGTGCTCAGGCACCAGATGCAAAGCAGCCACAGGCACCTGAATGCTGACGCCGTCTTCCGCATGACCGGGCTCGAAGTGATAGCTCAAAGGAAAAGTCAGCCCCTGCCAACTCAACTCCGCCGGGAACTGGGCTTCCGTGATGGCGCTGGCATCGTGCTGCATCAGGTAATCCCGAGTCAGATACAACAATTGCGGCTGCGGGTTCTCCTTGTCCAGCTCTACGGATTTGCGCCAGTGCTCAAAACCCGCCAGGTTGACGATATCCACTGGCACCCGCTCGTCGTAAAAGCGGTAGATAGCTTCCTCGTCTACAAGGATATCGCGGCGGCGGGATTTGGCTTCCAGCTCATGCAACTCAGTAATCAACTGCTGATTGTGTTTAAAGAACGGACCCTTGCCTCGGTAGCGCTCTTCCACCAGCGCGGCTCGAATAAACACTTCCCGCGAGGTTTTCGGATCGATACCGCCAAAACTGACTCGCTGCTTTTCCACCAGTGTCAGGCCATAGAGTGTCACCCGCTCATAGGCCATCACCTGACCGGTTTTTACATCGTAATGGGGTTCGAACTGATTGCGTTTAACCAGATGTTTGGCAGCCTGCAACGCCCAGTTGGGCTCGATTTTGGCCACCTGATGGGCAAACAGGCGGGACGTTTCCAGCAATTGCCCCGCCATTAACCATTTGGGAGACTTCTTGCTTTGCGAAGACCCGGGAAAAATCACGAAGCGGCGATTGCGCGCACCCAGATATTCCTTGTCTTCCGCCTTGTTGCCGATGTAACCCAGTAAGCCAGTCAAAAGCGCCTGATGAATGGTGTCGTAGGAGGCCGACTCCGTATTTTGCTTGAGGTTTAACGGTTTGAGTGCGGTGAGAAGTTGATGGTGGATTTCCCGCCATTCCCGCAGACGCAAGTAAGACAGAAACTCCTTTTTGCACAACTTACTGTATTGGCTGGAGGACAAATCCTGACGCTGTTGCTCTACATAATTCCACAGGTTGATGTAACCCATAAAGTCGGAATGATCGTCATTGAAACGGCGATGCTTTTCATCCGCAGCCTGCTTTTTATCCGCCGGACGTTCACGAGGGTCCTGAATCGACATGCCACTGACAATGATCAACACTTCGCGCAGACAACCCAGCTTGGCCCCCGCCAGCACCATACGCCCCAGGCGAGGATCCACCGGCAAAGTCATCAACTGTCGACCCAGCCCATTGACCTTGCCCTGCTTATTGACCGCCTGCAATTCCTCCAGCAACTTGAAACCGTCGTTCAATAGCCGCTGATCGGGCTTATCAACAAAGGGGAAATGACGCACTTCGCCAATGCGCATATTCAACATTTGCAAAATCACCGCCGCCAGATTGGTGCGCAGAATTTCGGCGTCAGTAAACTCCGGCCGGTTGAGAAAATCCTGCTCGTCGTAGAGGCGATAACACACCCCTTCGCTCACCCGACCACAGCGCCCCTTGCGCTGATTGGCACTGGCCTGGGAGATCGGCTCGATAGGCAGACGCTGAATCTTGGAACGAAAACTGTAGCGGCTAATGCGCGCCAGACCGGGGTCGATCACATAGCGGATGCCCGGCACGGTAATACTGGTTTCTGCCACGTTGGTAGACAGTACAATCCTGCGGCCTTTGTGAGCATTAAAGACTTTGTTCTGCTCCGCCAGACTCAGACGCGCATAGAGCGGTAACACTTCAACATGGGGGAACTGCGCCCTGCGCAGCGCCAAAGCCGCCTCGCGAATCTCCCGCTCGCCACTGAGAAACACCAGAATGTCGCCACCGCGACGGGTGCTGCTTTTCTCGGTGGTTAAAATTTCATCGACAGTTTCCGTAATCGCACCGTAGAGATCCTCGTCTTTATCCGCCATGGGACGGTAGTGGACATCCACCGGGAAAGTCCGCCCGG
>NZ_CBFIHX010000106.1:0-12313 GCF_965662505.1 Pseudomaricurvus sp.
GATTTGGTGAGTGATGATCTGTTTCTTGGGCATCGTATCACGGGTTCTCAGGGACGGGTGTTTGGTGGTCAAGTGTTGGGTCAGGCTTTAATGGCGGCGTCTAAAACTGTATCGGAGGACAAACAGGTACACTCTTGCCATAACTACTTTATTCGTCCCGGTGAGAACGTTCTGCCTATTCACTATCAAGTGCATCGGGATCTGGATGGCCGTAATTTTAGCAACCGCCGCGTGGTGGCGATGCAAAATGATAAGCCCATCTTTAATTTGATTACGTCGTTTCAGACGTCGGTGAAGGGTGTGCATCATCAAAAGGATATGCTGGCTGATATACCCGGGCCTGAAGGATTACTCAATGAAAATGAATTGGTGGTGAAGTACCGTGACCAAGTGTCAGATGTCTTTTTTGATATGATCAATACCTATCACCCTGTTGAAGTTCGGCCCATTAATGAAGAGGCTCATTTTCTGCGATGTGAGAAAAAGGCCACGCAAACGGTATGGTTTAAAGTTCGGGAATCTTTACCGACGTCTCCCGATTTACACCGGAGTATTCTGGCCTACGCAACAGATTTAACATTGTTAAGCACGTGTGGCCGACCTCATGACATGCTGTGGTCGGATAAAAATATCATGACGGCCAGTATCGATCATGCATTATGGCTGCACTCGCGAGATTTTAGAGTCGACCAGTGGTTGCTGTACGTGATGGATTCTCCCTGGAGTGGCGATTCTCGCGGTTTGAACATGGGCAGTATTTACACTCGGGAGGGTGAATTAATTGCTTCAGTAGCTCAAGAGGGATTGATTCGGTTGAAAGATCTGTAGGTTAATGACCGGGCTGCTGAAATAGTATTAAATACTCAAAGCATTATTAAGCACTAAACGTCTTGCTGATCGAATTGCTTGTTCTCATGTGTCTGGAGGATACAGACGGTTTCAGTCTTTTTCGCTATGATGGATTCAGATTTACCGATCTGCTTCCCTCTCATTAATGAATGATTCAACGTATGTCACGGTTATCTTCCAGTCGTTCTCCCGATATGGCTCCCTTTGTGGGGGTATACGATTCAGGGTTTGGAGGGCTGTCTGTTCTCAAGGCGATTTATGAACGCCTGCCTAATGAACGTCTTCTGTATTTTGCCGATTCAGCCTATGCGCCTTATGGAGATCGCCCGGAAAAGTGGGTTGAACAGCGGGTTGAGGATGTTGTTGCTATGATGGTGGCGCAGGGTGCCAAAGCCATAGTGCTGGCTTGTAATACCGCGACCGCCATAGCTGTCGATAATCTTCGTCGACGGTACAGTCTTCCTATTATTGCGATTGAACCGGGTGTTAAAGTCGCCATTGAAAAAACGCTCAGTGGCGTTGTGGGAGTCATTGCTACAACCGGTACATTGGGCAGCAAGCGCTATCAGCAATTACTGGATCGGGTAAAGGGCTCTGTACAAGTGGTGAGTTGCGCCACTCCCGGGTTGGTGGAGTACATCGAAGCCAATGATTTGGAGTCCGATAGCTTGCATGCTTTGTTGAGTGAGTATATCCAGCCTATGCGGCAACAAGGGATCGATCAGTTGGTGTTGGGGTGCACTCATTATCCGTTTATAGAACAACAAATTCTTCGGGTCGTTGGGGCGCAAGTGGCATTGGTTAATCCTGCAGAAGCAGTGGCGAATCATTTGCATCAAAAATTAAAGACGGGTGAACTGCTCGCGGTAGATAATATTTCGACCTTGATGCCTGCTGTACACTCTACTCAACATATTCAAATGATGACGACTGGAAGTGTGCATCTTGCGCAGCGATTTATACAGCAAACGATTGGTTGGTTATTAGTGCCTGAGTTTTTTGAAGTGCCTGAAACTCTATTGGTGTGATTTATAACCCGGTGTTCGTTTCCAGACTAAGATCGACTTGATGATCACACGACAAGCTGGAGGTTTCTGTGAGTAATTTTTTTAAGGATAAGTTGGGTATTACATATCCCATCATTCAGGCTCCTATGGTGGGCGTCTCTACGCCTGACATGGCCGCAGCGGTTTCCAACGCCGGCGCTTTGGGATCCATTGGAATTGGTGCGAGTACTTCGGAGCAAGCCCGGTCTGTTATTCAGGCTACTCGTGCATTAACTGACGCTCCCTTCAATGTGAATGTGTTTTGTCATCAGCCGGCGAGCCTCCAGCCAGAGGTTGAAGCTGCCTGGTTGGAGCATCTGGCTCCTCGTTTTGCCGAGTTCGATAAGGAACCTCCAAGTCGATTGTATGAGATCTATGCCAGCTTTCTGCAGTCGCCAGATACATTGGCGATGCTAATCGAAGAGAAACCTGCCGTTGTTAGCTTCCATTTTGGTATGCCGCCCCGTGATGTCATCGATGCGCTTCGCCATGCCGGTATTATTACCTTGTCCTGCATAACGTCAGTTATCGAACTACAGCAAGCGGAGTCCGCAGGAGTGGATGCTGTCGTCGTTCAAGGTATGGAGGCGGGGGGACACCGGGGCGTGTTCGATCCCAAAAACGGTGATGATGAATTGGGGACGCTGTCGTTACTGCAACAGGTGGTTCGCGAGACTGATCTTCCGGTGATTGCGGCCGGAGGTATTATGGATGGCCAGGGTATTCACACCATGATGCAATTGGGAGCGTGTGGAGTGCAAATGGGGACGGCCTTTATTCTCTGTCCTGAGTCTGCAGCTAATGATCAATACCGAAGTAATTTGAAGAGCGAGAGTGCCTACCACACACGCATTACCAGCAACATCTCTGGCCGTCCCGCCAGAGGTTTGCGTAACCGTTTCTACGAAGAGTTGGATGACGGTGCGCCCGTGCGGCCTGATTACCCCATCGCCTACGACGCCGGTAAGGCGTTAGTGGCTGCCGCGGCCGAAAAAAGCCATTCGGGCTTTACCGTGCAGTGGGCTGGGCAGGGGGCGCCGTTTGCGCGTGAATTACCGGCGGCTGATCTGGTCGAAGAGTTGGTCAAAGAGTGGCGGGCCTCAGAGAGTGAATCACAGCTGTGAGGCCGGGTAGAACTGTGCGGGTGAATCTCGCAAGTTCTGCTATACGTTGACAAGTTCTGTTATACGTTGACAAGTTCTACTATACGTTGAAGAGTACCTTACTGTCAGAAAGGTACGTCATCATCATAAGCATCCAGCGGTGGGCTCTGATCAAAACCCGGAGGCACATTGCTGTTCTGATTGGCCTGTGACAAAGACGCAATGCGCCAGGCCTGCAAGCTGTTAAAGCATTTCTCCGGTTTGCCGGGGGGCGACCAGAGGCGGCCATTCAGGTTAAAGTGCACTTTGATTTCATCGCCGATGCTATAGGCATCCATGATGCCGCAATTATCCTTCACCAGCTCCATTGCCAGGTAGTTGGGATAGGCGTCATTGACCCCTTCACCGGTTACTCTGATCACAAACTCGCGTTTGATAAAGCCGTTATTACCGTACTCGGTGGTGTCACCTATGGAGTGGATAACACCCTGTGTTTCGAAACTGTTTGACATAATTACACCCTGATAGCTAGGGCACTATGTTAACACATTTCAGCAATAGATCTGAGCCCGTCCAGTGTTTCTTTAGCCGCCCGCGATCAGCATAAACGTAAAAATTATCCAGTCATTGAGGATATGAGCCCCGGTGGATACCCAGATGTTTTTCGTAATCAGGTAGCCCGTCAACAGCACCAGCCGCGCAGTGCCAATCACCAGGAAGCATTGAACAAAGTTCCAGCCATAGGTGGGAAGATGAAGCGCGCCGAATATTACGGCGGCACTCAGCCAGGCAATTAATAGGGACTTGCCACGACTCATCCCGAGTTTTACATGGCAAAACCACAACACCGCCAGAAAGGGTAAAACTGAAACCACTTCCTCGCCAAACAGCTGCGGAATGGTTTTCAGGTAAAAGATAACCCGTTCCAGTCCGCTAAAGTCTGACAGCAGGGTGCCTATTGGGTTGGCATTCATGTCAAACAGTGTGCGGATCAATAATACGACAATGAGGGACACGACAAGGTTGGCAAGCGCGACGGCTAGCATCAAGGCAAAATCCGACAGTTTGAGTGGCCGGAAGATGGCGAGCCAGCCACTGCCTGCGACGAGGAATAGTGCGCCCAAAGGAATGGCGAAAAAGAGCACGGCCGGTATCAGACCGCCGAGAAACGTTTGATAGATTGGCACAGGGATGATCAAAGCCATAAACCCAAGAGCCACTCCGGCTAGTACAATCAACCATTGGCCGCCTGACAGGGAAACCGGACTTCCTTGATAGAAGGGGAGATCCCCGGCGCTTTCCCGCTCGAGTCGATAAAATTTTGTACTCTTCACGGCATTTCCCTTTTTTCGCTCATGTTTGTTCAGCTGCTGAGATAGCTTCATCAGTATAGATTAAAAACTCAGAGAAACCGGCAACTTCAAGGCATATGGTTATATGGGTTTATCTTCGATATATTGGAGGCCTGAAACAATCAATCAGGCAGTGAAGGTGGCTTCGTTACTGTTTGGATAAATCATGAAGCCGATAAAAGGAGAACGTATGAATTGGTACCTGGATGTATTGAAGAAGTATGCTGTTTTTAGTGGTAGAGCGAGGAGAAAAGAGTATTGGTTTTTCGCCCTTTTCAATATTATCGCCTCCATCATTTTAGCGTTTGTTGATGCGATGTTTGGAACATTCGATCCGACGACGGGTGTAGGTACCTTGGGAATTATTTACTCGTTGGCTGTGTTACTGCCAGCAATCGGTGTTTGCATTCGCAGACTGCACGATACTGGCCGTAAAGGCTGGTGGCTGCTGTTGGCTTTGATTCCCCTCATTGGTGCGATTGTGTTGATTATTTTCTTTGTTCAGGACAGTTCGCCGGGCGAGAACGACTACGGGCCAAACCCTAAAGAGGTTGCTGCATAGTTGCTGCATAATAGTGTCAGCAATTTGATATTGAGGTGAAGCCACATCGTCGAAACGGCTTCATCTCAGTCTTCTCCCTGTGATTTTATTTGAAGAGGGATCAGCGGGTTGGTGTTGTCGTTAACAATAATAAAAGTAACGAGGTTTGCTGATGTTTAAATGGATCCTGGGCATTCTACTGAGTCTTGGCCTGGTTCTGGCCGGGCTGTACGGTTATTTTATTCGGGCATACACCACGGCTGAGCCACCCGAGAGTGGGCAGTTGCAGCGCGATAGCTTGATGGTGAGCAAACTGGATCGGAGCTTTTCTTTTTACTTGCCAGAGACGCTTGGTGAGAAGCCGGCCTTGGTGTTTGTGCTTCACGGTTCTATGGGGCACGGCGATGATATTCGCTGGCAAACGGCCTACGGCTTTGAGCGTCTGGCGCAGACAGAAAATTTTATACCCGTGTATCCGGACGGATTTGAACATCACTGGAATGATTGTCGAGCCAGTGCCAGTTACAGCGCCAACACGCAAAACATTAATGATCCGGCATTCTTTGCTGCGATGGTGGCCTATTTCAAACAGCGTCATGCTATTGATGAGCAGCGGGTGTTTGTGACGGGGTTGTCCAATGGTGGGCATATGGCGTATCGCCTGGCGCTGGAAACGCCGGAGCTGATCCGGGCTATCGCACCGATTGCGGCCAGTATGCCCGTCAATGAAAACAACGATTGTGGGGCCAGTGGAAAACCGATGTCGGTGGCTGTCTTTAACGGTACCAATGACCCTATCAATCCTTATGAGGGTGGTTTGGTCGAGCTGATGGGTGACAGCTCCCGGGGGAGCGTTCTGTCGTCTGAGCAGACGATTCGCTACTGGCGCAATTTGGCGGGGGTACCTTTTGAGCCTGCTCGTCAGTGGCAGGTGGCTCGCAAGCACAGCAGTGAGCCTGCGGCAGAAGTGACAGAGTGGTTGGCCAACGGCGAGACGGTGAGACTTTACAAGCTTTGGAACTCCGGCCATGTGGTGCCCTCACCGCAGGTGCACTTTGGTCGTCTGTTCGGCGGTAACGCACCGGAGATAGAAGCGGCGGATGAAATTTGGGGCTTCTTTAACGGTTTAAAGGATGCTGGCAGCAGTCGGGAAGAGCTAAACAACTCGCAAAATGGCGACAGCAGGTAGTGGATGAACATTGGAATTTACCTTTACGATCAGGCGGAAGTTCTGGACTTTTCCGGTCCGTTTGAAGTGTTCTCGACGGCATCAAGAGTGTGCGATGAAGACAGCCCGTTTACCGTATTCCTGATCGGTGAAACCGGCGACTGGGTCACCGCAAGAGCAGGGTACCGTGTACAGCCGGATTACAGTATTCGCAATCATCCGCCGCTGGATGTGCTAGTGGTCGCCGGGGGTGTGCATACGAAAGAGATGAATAAGTTACCGGTGACGGACTGGATCACGAAGCAGGCTAAAACTGCCCAACTGGTGGCATCTGTGTGTACTGGAGCGTTTTTACTGGCCGCCGCGGGTGTGTTAAATGATCGGCGGGTGACCACCCACTGGGAGGATCTTCAGTCACTGGAGGAGCAGTTTCCAGCGCTGGAATTAGTGAAGGATGTTCGCTGGGTGGATACCGGTGAGGTGATCACTTCGGGCGGCATTTCCGCAGGCATTGATATGAGTCTCCATTTGGTCAGTCGTTTGCACAGTCGTGAACTGGCCGAAAAGACCGCTCGACAAATGGAGTTTGCCTGGACGGAGAACCATTAATTCCACGAGCAATTAATCGCTTACCGCCCGGTTTATTGTTCTGACACTAATCCAAGGCTATAACTGAGTGCCTGTCCTCGCTACTGTGTCCTGCTCCTACGTTTCCTGGCTCCTACGCCTCATTAGTGATACACCACGTCCGAATAGTCCTTTGCTAATAGTGCCAACAGACGGTTCTGGGTGGCTGTCGGTATCTCGGCGGCCTCCATGGATTCAATCAGCAATTCAACGATGGTATTGAACTCCGTATCGGTGTAGTGGTGGCCGGCGTGAATGATGCGGATGGAGTCTCCGTTATAGTCACAGGGCCCATCGGTGACGGCGCAGATATAGGTTTCCAGTCCTGATTTAAAGCGCATGATGTCGACATGACGAAAGCGTTCAACCACCCGGTCATCTTTAGCAATGCGGACAATCAAATCGTAGACAATGGTTTCAACCCCTTCGCTGGCTCCCAGTGCCTGATAGAGAGTGTGGTTCTGTTGTGGCTGGCTGCTGCAACTCAACAGGGCGAGTAGCAGGCTGACGATGAAAAAAGAAAAGCGGATACGACGCATCAAAAACTCCCCTGAACCGACAGGTACCAACCGGTTTGATGATCAAATGTGGCAACTTCTCCCAGGTCGACCCAGGCGGCCACCACCGAGACGTGTTTGTTGGGAAACCAGCCCACAAAGGCGGTGCGCCAATCGTCTTCCTTTATAAATGATAGATTGTCCGGTTTTTGCCGGTACTCGGCACCGATCATCCAGTAGCGGTTGAGCAACAGCCCTGCGGAAACTTCTGCCATCCATTCTCGGTCGTCGTTGAGATCACCGCCAAAGCCGACTAGGCCAATTTGGTTGGCGCGAGTGTAGCGGGCGGTGGCGTTGAGCAGTAGGTTGTGACCGGCGACGCCGGCCAATATCAGCTTGCTGGCACTGAGATAATAGTCGGTGTCGGAGTCATCCAGAGCGCCGGCGGCTTTGGGTATCAGGAAGTCCTGATTTTTTTTGTACTGCAAGCCTGCGCTGATTTGTGGCCAGGGGGTGTAAATCAAATTCCCTGTGAGTCGAACTTTGGCGCCCAACACCTGCTGCTTAATATGGGTGGGTTTGACGCCCAGCTGCTCTGACAGAGCCCGGTGTTGCAAGCGTTGCTCGGCATAAGACACCTCGAGCCGGTTGGCCCAGCTCCAGCTGCCAGCGATCACAGCCAGCTCATAGTCGCCGGTGTGGACGTAGCTGGCCGTCAGTGTACCGCCGTGTTCTTCGCGGGTGCCGTACCCGGACAGCACGGCCATGGGCACAATGCCACCGCCGGCGCTGCCTTCGAGAGTGGTGGCGCCACCGGTCGCCAGCAGGCGACTTCTTTCTTTTGACAAAAGACCGGGCTGGCCTTTTTCGGCCCAAAGGCTGGTGCCAAGGGTTAATCCCGTCAGCAGACAGAACAGATGGCTCAGTCTCATAAGTTGGCCTCGCGTGTTTGATGCTCTGCCAGCCATTGCAGGAATTCCTGCTGAGGCAGAGGCTTGCTGTAGTAAAACCCTTGTACCCGGTCACAGCCCCAAGCTGTCAGGCGGGCTTCTGCGGCAGCGTTTTCTACACCTTCGGCGGTGATGGCCAGGCCCAGTGTGTGTCCCAGTTCGATGGTAGAGCGCACGATCAATTGGTCATCCTCGTTTGCGTCCAGGTTGAGAATAAAAGATTTGTCGATTTTTAACTCTTCTACCGGCAGCTTCTTCAATTGTGACAAAGAGGAGTAGCCGGTGCCGAAGTCGTCAATGGATAGGGTGAGCCCCAGTTGGCGCAACTGTTCCAGATTGTGCAGGCTTCTTTCGGCCTCTTGCATAATGGCGCTCTCGGTAATCTCCAGACACAAGTGGTTGGCGGCAAAACGGTTGTCGTGCAGTAGGGCGTGCAGGAAACCGGGCAGGGTATCGTCCAGCAGATCCAGAGCGGAGAGATTGACCGACAGATGCACAGGGACTGGCCACTTCGCTGCCGAGTGAACGGCGGTACGCAGTACATAGCGGGTAAGCAGACCGATTTGACCGGTGTTTTCCGCAACGGTAATGAATTCATCCGGGCTGATCATGCCCATTTGCGGATGCTGCCAGCGCACCAGTGCTTCGGCCCCGATGATGTTGTTATTCAACCAGAGCTTGGGTTGGTAATAGACCTGCAATTGGTTGTCGAGCAGCGCCCGGCGAAATTCACCGGACAGTGCCAGCCGCCGCAGGTGGCGTTCATCCCAGCCATCCTGATAACGGGTCACCCGCTGCCGACTGAGCCTGCCCTGGGCCAATGCCAGGTTGGCACGCCGCAACAGCAGCTCTGGTTGGTCGCCGTCCTGAGGGCAGCCTACCAGGCCGAGATTGACCTCCACGGTCAGGGTGATGTCTTTCTCCGGGTGAACGGGTTTCGAGAACAGCTCTAAAAGGGCGCGGGTACGTTGAGGAATAGCATCGGTTTCCGTCAGCCATAACAGCAGAGCGAATTCGTCACTGCCCAGTCGTACCACGTGTTCGTCGGGTCTGGCGGCTTCTGCCAGGCGTCGTCCGACTTCTGCCAGTACGCGATCGCCGATCTCAGGGCTGAGAGCGTCGTTGATACGGGTAAAGTGGTGGATATCGAGGACGACCAGAGCGAAGTGTTTATCGGCGTGGGACGCAGTTTGGATCGCATCCGACAGTGTCGAAAATAGCTGGCTGCGGTTCATCAGGCCTGTGAGCTGGTCGTGGTGGGCCTGGTGCAGTATCTGCTGTTCCCGCTCGGCAATGGCTCCCTGCATCAAGGTAAAGCCTTGAGCCAGCTCTCCCAGCTCGTCACGACTGTGAACCGCCACGGGGGCATCGTAAGAGCCACGGGCAATGCGCCGAGCGACTGAGGCCAAAGCGCGCACGGGACGTGTGACGCTGCGGGCAAGCAGCAATGCGAGCAAGCCTGCCAGCAGAGAAAAGCCCACTGCGACCCAAAGCAGCTGCTGGTTCAGTACGGTAAAGGGCGACATCACTTGCGCTAGCGGCACTTGTAGTACGGCAGCCAAAGGTATGGGGTGTTCAGCCAGCGGAAGAACCAAAATCATATTGTGTGCGGTGGTGATAACTTGATTGGGTGAAGGCTGGTCGCTGTCGAGCCAGGACAGCAGCTGGGTTTTTGCCTCGTGGGTCAAAGTGCCACTGAGGTAGCGCGCTTCGCCTACTCGCGGGCTGGCTACTTCAGGAGAGCCAAGGTTTACGAAGGCGATGTCCAGCCCAGTCAGACGTTTAAGGTTCTCGGTCATTTGATCATCAATTTCGAAACCCAGTCCGGCGGTGCCAATAGGTAGGGGCGCGCGCACGTCCGAAACGACAAACTGATAGAGGCGTTGATTGAGCATCAACAAAAAGTGGCGATCGGCATCGTTATACCCCTGAATATGGCCAGAGAGATAGCTCCAGCTCTGCTCAGACAAAGGTAAGGTGCTGGCCACCAAGTTGCCCGATTGATCGGTTACCAGAGCGACGTCTGCATTGATCCGGGCCCCGTGGTTCCTCAGAGCAGACTCTAAAGTGCCTTTGTCGGCAACGGCAACCGCGGCTTTAAAACCGAAATCGTTGGTGAGCACCTTTGCCGATTGAGTCAGTTGCTCGGCGCGTCCCCGGATGAGTTCGGCAAATACGTGGCCACCCCGCTGCAGCTCTTGGCGAGCGTCGCTCGTGACGGTGTCCCTGACCACCAGTCGAGTCGCCATATAGGACGACAACTCTACCAGCAGAACCAGCGCGAGTAGCAGACACAGAACTTTGGTGAGATAGCTGATGCGTATCAAGTGAGCTCTCTTTCGGTCGCGGGTGATTGTTCAAAAATGCATTTCATGGTGTTTTCACTGATTTGATTGCGTGCTCCATCAGTGTTTGATTAGGGCACGGCTTGAAACAGTTGTTCCAATTCATTGGTGGGTTGCCGAGAACGGGGATCGGACTGCAAGTCAGTCAGCGTTACAGTGTGTTCAAAGGTAGAGTCAGGCCTGACGTGTATGTTCTGAAAAGCGGCGTCTTTCAAGCGCGGTGATTGTATTTGCAGCTGGTATTCGCCAGCAGGTATTGCGTCTAGGGTGACCGAACCATTGGTGGTGGTGGTGCCATGCCATGGGCTGTCGACGACATAGATATACCCGAGCATAGAGTCGTGGATGTTACATCCGAGAACCACCCGGCCGGGCTCGTCAAACATTATGGGGTCGGCGGTGGTGCCGTGATAGAGCCGCAGCTCAAATCGTTTCGCCGGTGAGAAAGAGTACACATGGTGGCGAATGTTATCGCTGTTGGGAAAGCGCACCAGCGTGTCCACCTGCACCGTCAGCACATAAGGGATAAATTGCTGGGCTTGTTGATCCATTATCGCCGTCAGCGGCTTTGATGGGCTGGTTTTTGTTGCAGCTTCTGACGAGGGCTGTTGCACGACCTTATGCAGAGACACCGAGGCGTTTTCCAATGGTTCTCCCTTGAGGTCGGTAACGGTCAGGGTGACATCGGCGCTCCATGCCAGCTGAAAAGGGAGAGTCAGTACAAGAACGAGCAGGGAGCGAAAACGGGTTGTGATCATATTGAACTAGCTCGTGAGGGCAGATTAGCGCATAAAATAATGGTTACGGATGGCCGGCGAATTTAGTTTATAACGGAGCTAAAAGGTGCTCTTATCTGGCTAAACACCATGCAGCAGTGACACAGTTCGGATTGCCGCAGTGCTGCGAGAAGAGTATTTACAGGCCTCTGATAGGTAATATCGGCCTGTAGACGAACCACTGAAGGAAAAACTTGAAGTTGTTAGGCTCTGCGTTCGGGAAGTTGCCCTGTGGTGGTTCGGAAAGACGGCATGGTGGCTTAGTTCAGCAGCACTATGGCATTGACGGGGGAAAGTGTTTGCAAAGGGGCTTTCCAGCAGCGGACATATTGGCGCAATTTAGCAGGCGCATCTATTGAATCGCGTGGCCAGTGGTAAATTGCTCGGAAGCATGACCACGAGGCCGCTGCAGAGGTGCAGGAATGGTCCACCCATCAAGAGCTAAAATGTTACCCCAGTTCTAAGTTGCTTCTCAGGCGCTGTTCAATTAATCCAAAAGTTCGGCGGGAATATTGCCGCCGTTGTCGGCCAGCTTCTGCAGTACGGTTTTGTGTAGCCACATATTCATCTGCGCGGAGTCTTCCATTTTGTCCGCCGGACAATGCAGTTCCGCGGCTAATTCTTTGCGCGCGCCGTAACTGCTGTCCAGATCCAGCAATTTGAGCAGGTCTACAATCGAGGTTTTCCAGTTCAGTTGTTGAGAACTGGCAGTGGCCATGGCTTCCAGTTTGGCAACCACATCCACCATCTCCATAGTGGCCGGTTTAGCCAGTCCCGGTTCAAGCGGAGGCTGGTCTGCGGGTACTTCGCTGGAAGGGCTCGGTGGCGGTGAGGTTTCTTTCGGCGCTGTGGATTCATCGTTGCCAAAGCCCAGTTTTTCCAAAATGCTGCTGAACATACCCATAGTGGCATTCCTTATCGTCGCGTGTTTTTGTGGTGGCGAGCTTGAATCTGTTTACAGGGCTATAAAAAGGTAGCACACAGGGAGTGAGGACGAGAGGAAGTTTGGGGTGCAGAAAGGAAATGGCGACAACTTGTGTGTCGCCATCATTTTCTGTA
>NZ_CBFIHX010000107.1:0-12212 GCF_965662505.1 Pseudomaricurvus sp.
CGTTTGCGTCAGGAGCTCAGCACGTATTACCAAGTGCCCCTGAATAATGAGATGGCCGACAATCTGCGTTACTTTGCCGGTCTGCAACACGAATTCATCGACGATGTGGAAACTGAAAGCGTGGTGCTCGGCGCCGAGTTGCAAAAGTCTCTCAGTAACGACTGGGAGCGCACCATCGGTTTACGGGCTCAGCATGATCAGTTTTCCCTGGGGGAGGCCAGCGGCGAAAGTACCCTGTTGATTCCCAGCCTGACCTTGCAACGACTCACGGTCTCCGATCGCATTGACCCTGACTATGGCTACCGATTGATGATGGATGTGCAAGGTGCCAAGCGCGGAGTGGTGTCGACCGTGGATTTCGCCCGTGTTATGACGCAGGCTAAAGGGCTCTATACTTTTCTGGACGACCATCGTATTTTGGCGCGGTTGAGCCTGGGCGCTGTGGCAACCAATGAATTTGATGATTTGCCGCCCTCGTTGCGCTTTTTTGCCGGTGGTGATCAGAGTGTGCGGGGATACGGCTATCAGGAGCTGTCGCCGGAAGACAGCAATGGCGAGAATATCGGTGGCCGGTATCTGATGACCAGCAGTGTGGAATATCAATTTGAATTTATCGACGATTGGCGTCTGGCCACGTTCGTGGATTACGGCAATGCTGTCAATAACTTCAATGATCCGTTGAAAACCAGTGTTGGTGTGGGAGTACGCTGGGTTTCGCCCATCGGTTCCGTGCGCATCGATGTGGCCAAGTCCCTGTCCGATCCCGATGAAGACTTCCGCATTCACTTTTCCATGGGGCCTGAGCTGTAATGGTGGACTCTCAGAAAACGCCTCCGGAAGATTCCCAGAGCTCTGACGTAACCGGCAAAGGTTACTGGGGGTTTCCGTTTAAGCGGCGCACCTATGCGGAACACCCTCTGTGGCTGCGGGTGTTGATGGTTGTATTTTTGCTGATGATGTTGATCCCGGCGTTGTTGGCAGGCTTGTTGTCCACAGAAGCTCTGAGCCGCTGGGCGTTTCAACAGGCGGATGCGCGACTGGAAGCGCTGGAACTGGACTTTGAAAGCGGTAACTTTTGGCGCGGTTGGCACTTTGGTCATGTGTCCTGGAAGAGCGAGGCGCTGGTACTGAATATCGATCGTCTGGAGATGAATTGGAAGCCATCCTGCCTGTTAACCCGTCGCCTGTGCATCGACCGCCTCTACAGTCATCGGGTGACCTTCATTGTCCCCGAAACGGGTGAATCCGACAGCGCCCCGTTTGAACTGCCGGATATTCGTCTGCCACTGGCGCTGGATCTGGGAGACGTCACGCTGGACGAGCTGTCACTGGACGGTGAAACCACGCTGTTGAGTGAACTGCACCTGCAAACTCGCAGTGGCAATGGCAAGCTGATGGTGCGTGAGTTCTCCGGACGAGGGCCGGATTTGTCCTGGCGGGTTCAGGGTGATGTCCGCACTCAGGGGCAGTGGCCGTTGAATCTTACCGGTGAGCTGCAGTTGCCGCCGGTGGATGAACGCGAGTGGCGCCTGAAGATCGTCGCCAGCGGCAACCTTGAAGCGGTTCAGCTCGATGTCGCCAGCGAAGGCTACCTCACTGGGCGCTTAAATGGCCAGTTGGCGCCATTCGAGCCGGGCGTGCCCGCTTCCGCTCGCTGGAAGGGTGAGACTTTTCTGCCTTATCAAGAGCTGCCTGAAACCCTGACGCTGGATAACTGGACGCTGACGGCGAAGGGGGATTTCGATACCGGTTTTGCTGTGACTGGCCGCTCCAGCTTGCCTTTGGCGAAGGCGGGGAAGCCGGATGGAGGCAGCAACCCGGAGGCCCGCATAGAGCTCTCGCTGACAGGGCGGCTGACTACCTCTGAAGCCACGGATATTCGCGCTCGTTTAAGTGTGGCGGATGCGACATCAGTTGCCAGTGCGGCAGCCTCCACTAGCGCGACCTCCGAGCCGCCGGCACGCACCGCGTTGCTCAGTGGGGACGTGAGCTGGCAAGACGCGTTGGATGTCAAAGCCCGACTTAATGTGCAGCACTTTCCCTGGCAGCGGTTGTACCCGTTGGAGGTTGGCGTAGCTGAATTGAAAACACTGGATGCGACGGCCCGTTGGGGGAATGGGCAGCTGGACGGCGAGCTGGCAGCGACCGTGAAAGGCGTCAGTCAAACCGTCAGTGGTCAGGTCAGGTCGAGTCCGATTGTGTCGCTGGATGCCAGGGTGAAGGGTGATACACAGGCTCTGGACGTGAGCTCGCTCAGAGTGTCGACAGAGGCCGGTTGGGCGGAAGGTGGTGTCGCGCTGGATTTTGCTTCTGGCCTGCAATGGGATGGTGAGCTTCGCTTGCAGGATCTCAACCCCGGAGTGCTGATCAAATCACTGCCGGGTCAATTAAGCGGTAACCTCAGCAGTCAGGGCCAATTGCAGGGCGATCAACTGACCCTGTCATCCCGCTGGGATCTGGATGGCACTCTGCGCAACGAGCCTCTGGTGCTGGAAGGCAGTCTAAACAAGCCAGCAGACACCTGGACGTTGAGTAATTTCCAGATGCGGCAGGGCGAAAATTATCTGGATGGCAGTGGTCAGTGGGGGACATCGGTTTCCGGCAATTTTGATGTCCAGTTGAACCGCTTGCAAAGCCTGTGGCTGCTGGATGGCCCTGCTCCCAGAGGCCAGGTTCGCGGTAAGGTGAGTCTGAGTGGCAGTGCTCAGGCGCCGTCTGTGGCGATGCAACTGAACGGCGAGGCATTGGAGTACGGTGATCTGCGTACAGCCGCGGTATCGCTGCAGGGGAATGTCAGACTGGATGACAGTGTTGCCAGCGAGCTAACGCTGACTGCAGAAGACGTTCGCCAGGGCAGCGTGCAGCTGGGTAATGCTGATCTGAGCCTTGGCGGGGATCGTTCCGATCATCAGCTGCAACTGGACGTGACGGACGGTGTCGTGGATGTGGCTACCCGGCTGCGTGGCAGCCTGACGGATCAGCACTGGCAAGGGCAGTTGAGCCGAAGTGCCGTGACTCTGGGACAGCAGGTGTGGCAGTTACAGGATCAGGCGACGCTGAAGTACCAGCTCGATGGCGGTGAGTTGAACCTGAGCGGCCACTGCTGGCAGCACCAGAGCGCGAGCCTGTGTTTTAACCGTGAGCAAACCCTGATGCCCGATCGCAAGCTCGATTTGGCTCTCAATCAGTTTGATCTATCGACCCTATCTAAAGAGCAAGATGTTCCCTGGATGCCTGAGGATTTGTCTTGGGAGGGCTTGCTCGATGCCAGTTTGAAGATGACCCAGGCCACAGGGCAAGCGCCCATAGCGGATGTGCACGTGACCACAGCCAACGGTGTCATTCGGCTGCGAGAGCCGGTCGCTAGTGGGGGCGTTGGCACGCGAGGCAATGCCCCCGAGTCTAATGAACCAGGGTTTAATCAGCCAGGGTTTAATCAGCCAGAGTCCGATGAGGTGCAGTGGGAAATCCACGATTTTCCCTATCAGCAGCTTGAACTGTCCACCCGACTGGAGGCAGACGTGGCTACCACCCAGGCTCAGATCGCCAGTGAGGCGCTGGGTTTGTTGGATATCGAAGCCACGGTGAGGGATCCCGGTGGTCAGCAGCAGGTGGACGGTCACTACCGGCTCAGTGGCTTTAAGCTAAACGTTCTCCGGCCTTTTATTCCGCAAGTGGATCGTCTCGAAGGCGAGCTGAACGGACAAGGGGAGATTCGGGGCTTGTTGCGCAAACCGGATATTGGTGGCCAGCTGCGGTTACGAGATGGGCACATCAGTGGGGTGGGGTTGCCCGTCAGTTTCGAGGATATGAGCGCCGATATTGAAATCGCAGGTCAGACGGCCAAAGTTAATGGTGAATGGGCCAGTGGTGAGCAGGGTAAAGGCAAGCTGGAAGGTAATGTCAGCTGGGCGCCCTGGGGGGGAGAGTTGAAGTTCACCGGGCAGAGGTTGCCCGCCAGTGTACCTCCTTACGCCAGTCTCTATCTCAGTCCTGACCTTACGCTCAGTCTGCGCAATAACGCCCTGAGTGTGACGGGCAGCGTGGCAATACCTGATGGACAAGTGACCGTTCACGAGCTGGAGAAAGAGGCGGTACAGCTGTCACCGGATGCGGTGATTGTCGGTCAGGAGAAAACCCAAGACACGGTGCCGTTGGGCATCACCGCCCGGGTTCGTCTCGACGTGGGTGATCAGGTGCACCTGAGTGCTTTTGGTCTTAAAGGGCGTTTAAGTGGTCAGCTGGACGTCAGGGAAAATATGACAGCCTCTGGGGATCTACGGCTGTTGGACGGCACGTTTAATCGGCTGGGACAGGATCTGAAACTGCGCCGGGCAATACTGCTGTTTTCCGGACCGATCAGTAAACCGTATTTGAACGTTGAGGCCATTCGTGAAGTGGATGACGTGGTGGCTGGATTGCGGATAACCGGCAGAGCGAGAAATCCGGAATCGGAAGTGTTTTCCGAACCTGCCATGTCCCAGCAGGAAGCACTCTCGTACCTGATTCTGGGGCATGGGATCGAAACTGACGAAGATACCGGCGAAGACAGTAACCTGATGGCGCAGGCGGCCGTGTCTGTGGGGGTGGCGGGAACGGCGCCCTACACCCAAAAGGTCGCTGCATCACTGGGGTTAAAGGATTTTGAGCTGGAAACCGAAGGTGTCGGAAATGCCACCCAGGTGGTGGCCAGCGGCAGCATTACCGACAAGCTTTCCCTGCGCTATGGCGTAGGTGTCTTTGACTCGTCCAGTGAGGTGGGGGTGCGCTACGATCTGACCAAGCGCCTGTACATTGAAGCCATCAGTGGGTTCGCCAGTTCGCTGGACTTCTTCTACCGGATCGATTTCTAAGAATTGACGACGTCTTAAATATCCTAATTTATTTGCAATAAGGCCGATTTGTCCTGTCGTCGGCGGATTTACAGGGCAGGGTGGCCTTGCTATTATCCGCACCCCGACTCTCCAGTCGGGATCTCAGGGCGGGGTGAAAGTCCCCACCGGCGGTAATCTCCACAGCTTGCGCGTGTTTATGCAGCTGTCGTGTAGCCCGCGGGCGCCTGTCGAACGTGTTCACCATGAACCTGCGAACGACAGGGACAGCAGATCCGGTGTGATTCCGGAGCCGACGGTTAAAGTCCGGTTATGAGAGAAAGGTCTATTGTCGATACACGGGTTGTCTCGGTCTCAAATGTGACTGCCGACTCCTGGCAGCGCAAACCGGTTGCGTCTCGGCACCTTATCGCCCCTTACATGATTTGAGCCTAGGGCGTTATTTATGACTTCATTCGATAAACTGAACAAAAATCCATCCAAATCAACGCGCATCGCTGTTGTTCAGGCTTGCTGGCATCGCGATATTGTCGATCGCTGTGTTGAATCTTTTATCTCCGAAATTACCAAGCTGACGAATAATACGGTAGAGATTTTCGAGGTGCCTGGCGCTTACGAAATTCCCTTGCAGGCCAAGTTGTTAGCGAACAGTGGTGAGTATTCCGCAGTCGTGGGTGCCGGTTTGGTTGTGGACGGTGGTATCTACCGTCATGATTTCGTAGCTCAGGCGGTAGTGTCAGGCATGATGCAGGTTCAGCTGGAAACACTGGTACCGGTTTTCTCGGTCGTACTGACGCCTCATCACTTTCAGGAAACCGATGAGCATTGCAACTTCTTTAGTGAGCACTTTGTGAAGAAAGGTGCCGAAGCGGCCCACTCCTGTGCGGCTACTCTGAGCCTGATGGAAAATACGGCGGTCGCCAACGCCAGCTAATTCATTCCATACCCCGCCCGCTATCCACGAAACTTTGGGCGTGTTATCACACGAATAAATGCTCTTTTCGCCGGCTGTTTTGATACTCTTTCGAAACGGTCGGCGGGTTTACCCCTATTCTTCTGTTTCCCCCTGGTATCCGTCATCGCATGATTGTGCGCTGATTAGGTCGTTCGTTTGTTCACGTCGTACTGCGTTCAGGTCGTACTATCTTTAGAGCCGGGCGATTGGGTGAGCTGCCGTTTATTAAAAAATACAAAGGAGAGGGATATGTTCGAACAGCTATTTTCTATGGCAGGTAAAGTCTGCGTAATTACCGGAGGCTCCCGCGGATTGGGCTCTTACATGGCGCGTGGCTTTTTAGAAGCCGGTGCGAAACGGGTTTACATCACTGCCCGTAAAGCACAGCCCTGTATTGAAGCGGCGGAAGAGCTGAGCCAATACGGTGACTGCGTGGCGCTGCCAGGCGATGTGGCCACCACGGAAGGTATTACTGAGCTGGTGAAGTCTCTCAACGAACGTGAATCGCACATCGATGTACTGGTGAATAACGCTGGTGCCGGTTGGGGCGCGCCCTTTGGCGAGGTGCCAGAGAAAGGTTGGGACAAGGTCATGGATGTGAACGTTAAGAGCCCGTTTTTTCTGGTCCAGGCGTTGGCGCCAATGTTGAAAAAGAACGCAACGGCAGAGCAAAATGCCTGTATCATCAATATTGGTTCTATTGCCGGGTTGGTGGGCAATGCGTTGGATAACTTCAGTTACGCTGCGTCAAAATCAGCCATTCATCAGTTGACCCGCGTACTGGCAACCGAGCTGGCACCTGATAACATTCGAGTGAATGCCATCGCCCCGGGACGTTTTTATTCAAAAATGACCGAGTTTTTAAGCGCTGACAAAGACGCATTCGAAGCGGATCGTCAGGGCATCCCCATGCAGCGTTGGGGTGAGCCAAACGACATTGCCGGTGTGGCAATTATGTTGTCGAGCCAGGCCGGAGGATTTATAACCGGGCAAATTATTGCGGTGGATGGCGGTACCAGTCTGATTCACTGATCCGATTTTGACCGCGGTGCCCTGATCCTTCAGCCAATTTCTCAGCATGACAGGATTAGGGGGAGCATACAGCTCATGCAGCATCGCAAGTTGCCGTGGTCATTGCCATTGGGCCGTTGGTTAAAAGAATACAGCGCAGACACCTTTGTCCGCGACTGTGTTGCGGGTGTCGTGGTCAGTATTGTCATGGTGCCCCAGTGCATGGGCTATGCACTGTTGGCGGGTATGCCGGCAGTGTATGGACTCTACTGCGCGATTATTCCTGCATTTCTCTATGCCCTGCTGGGCAGCAGCCGCAGTCTCTCAGTGGGACCGGCAGCTCTCATCTCCATCATGCTGGCAAGCAGTATTGCCGTTCTTGATCCTCAATCCGAAACTCAGTATATCCATTACGCCGTGAACATCTCCCTGCTGGCGGGATTGTTTTTACTGGCCATGAGTGTTTTGCGGCTGGGCAATTTAACCAACTACATCAGTGTGCCGGTCATCAGCGGGTTTACCAGTGCGGCGGCGCTGACCATCATGGCGAGTCAGTTAAAACACATGATGGGAGTCGACATTGAGCAAGGGCTGGATTTCGGTCATACCCTGCTGGTTTTATTTCAGAGTGTCGGGCAGGTAAATATGACGACCGCTCTGATCGGTGTGCTTGCCTGCGTGGGGCTTTGGTTTTTTAAATCTCCATTCCCGGTTTTTATCCGGCGTCTCAAATTGCCGTCCTGGCTGGAACAGGCGTTGAGTAAATCCGGCCCGATGGTGGTGGTGCTGGTTAGCGCCGTGCTAGTTGCGACTCTGCATTTGAGCACCAAGGCGGGTGTGTCTGTGGTGGGGGATATTCCTGCAGGATTGCCATCTCTGTCCGGTGTTTCCGTTGACCTTGTGTTGTGGAAGCAATTGGCCATGCCGTCTTTTCTGATCGCGTTAATGTGTTTTATCACCAGTATTGCCGTGAGCAGCAGTCTGGCGAGCAAACGTCGTGAACGGGTGGACTCCAACCAGGAATTGCTGGCTCTGGGCGCAGCGAATCTCGGTGCTGCGTTCAGTGGGACGTTTGCCTTAGCGGGCAGCCTCAGCCGATCTGCGGTGAATGATGCGGCCGGTGCAGAAACGCCGATTGCCAGTGTGATCAGCGCGGTGTGTATTGTAATGACACTGCTATTTCTGTCATCGGCCTTTCACTTTTTGCCGCTGGCGGTGCTGGGGGCGATTGTCATCATGTCGGTATTTTCCATGATTGATGTCCGTCAATTTGTCCGCTGCTGGCGTTTGAATCGGGCCGATGCCTACAGTTTATTGGCGACTTTTTTTGCGGTGCTGATCTTTGATATTGAGATTGGTATCGGGGTGGGGATTGTGTTGTCGGTGGTGTTGCTGTTACACCGGGCCAGTCACCCGCACATGGCCGTGGTGGGGCGAGTGGGAGACAGTGCCCACTTTCGTAATGTCGAGCGGCACGATGTAGTGACGGCCAACTCAGTGGTGGCAATCCGGGTGGACGAAAGTATCTATTTTTCCAATGTTCAATTTGTCGAAGACTTTATTCTTGAACAGTGCGCTTCGCACCCGAGCGCCCGACACATCGTGTTGATTTTCAGCTCGGTCAGTTTTGTGGACACCACGGCAGTGGATGCACTGCAGAGGCTGATCGAGAAGTTACGTGACAATGACATCACCCTGCATCTGGCGGAAGTTAAAGGTCCGGTCATGGATCAATTGCAGAAGAGCACGTTTCTCTCCCTGCTGGAGCCGGGGCAAGTGTTCTTCACAACCGATGAGGCCATGCGGACACTGACTGCCAGTCGTCAAAAGGCTCCACCCAGGAAAACATAAAAACTGCTGCCGCCACCGTCGGCAAAGCCATAGGAAATATAAGCGGGCCCCAAAGGACTGTCCCAACCAATAAACACACTGTTGCTGTGAATCAGATCGCTGTAATCGATGTCGCTTTTGCTGGCCCAGGCGTTACCGGCTTCGGCCGAAACCCCCAGATACAGTGGCAAGGTGATGGCTCCGAAATCGTTAGCGGCCAGTTCATAGGTGTACACCATGCTGGCAAAGCGAACATGCTGACCATAGATGGAGTTTTTGCCGATTCCCGAGAGATTCAGAAAACCGCCAAGAGAAAGCCACCCAGCAGTGAAAGTGGGTCATTGTTGATGGTGCTCTGATAGCGTAATTGGGTGCGCAAACTATGGCGCTGGTACGACAGTACGCCGTTATATTCAGAGTCGAATTGGGTAGTGAAGTCTTTTTCATTGTCGACCTGATCCTTGGTTCGTCCCAGGCTGGCTTCCAGTTTCCAGCCCCTGCGAGGGAAGTTAGCATCATCCAGTGTGTCGAAATTCAGTTCTGCCAAAACCCCTGCCTGGCGATAATCCAGTGAGTCATCCGGCAAGGAGCTGGCCAGCAAATTGGGGAAATCCAATGTTCCAGTGACATAGGTGGCAGCCAGAATGACATCCAGGCTGTCCTTGATGTTCCAGCCAACCCCACCCTGAACGCCATAGCTGGTGGCGATTAACTGCCCAAAAGAAATGTCGTCAATATTTAGATCGTAGACGCTGCGGTCCAGTTCCACGGTGGTGTCCCAGAAAAAACCGGTGGTATTGATGGGCCAGTAGAGTTCGGAGTTGAAGTTTTTGTCGGTGCCGAATTCCGCTGTGGTGTACCACTCGGCGCCGTAAGGTGACAGATTTGTCAGGCGGTAGGCTCCGCCAATCTGATAGCGACTGAAAGAGTCAAAATCATCCTCGAAGGACATTTTTAAATCCAGATAACCCGGCCCCCAGTCTTTTTCGCCCACATAGATATCGAGATTGTTGGTACCGTCTGCAGATTTAACGTCGGTGTTGATACGGGCAATGGTACCCTGTCCGTAGAGTCTTTCTGTGCCGTTGCGAATATCATCCAGGGAATATGCTTCTCCGGCTTTCAGTTGCATCCGGTCGAGAATATAGTCATCAGCCAATCGGGTCTGATTGTCCAGTTTGATCTTGTCGATAAATAACAGCTGGCTGGCAGGGCTGCGTTGATTGTTGCGGGCGAGGCGGGTTTTGTCTATCAGAGCCTGTAAGGCAACGTTTTCTTCGAATTGCTTCTGCATTTCGGCATAACCGGCGGCGATACCTGCCGGGGATTTTTCAAAACTGAGTGTGGTGATGCCTTCCAGAGCCGGGTGGATGTAAATGTCTTTCTCCGTGAGTAGAGACTTTTGATAGGCTACGTTTTTCTGAGTCAGAAAACCCACCATTTGTCGCAGGATGGCAAACCCGGAAAGCAGCTCTTCGCGGGTCATGCGCGGCGAGCCAATGTTTACCGCAATTACCACATCAGCGCCCAGCGAGCGAGCCACACTGACAGGCAGGTTATTGGCGATACCGCCATCCACCATTAACCGGCCATTGAGCTCAATAGGACGAACGACGCCCGGAATCGACATGGAAACCTGTAATGCAGTGGCGAGATCCCCCTGGCTGAGGATGACTTCTTCCGAAGTTTCAGCGTCGGCGGCAATGGCGCGAAAGGGAATGGGCAAATCGTTGAAGGACTCAAATTGCGGGTAATAACCCAGCATGGAATCCACCAGAGACTTCATGCCCTGACCCTGCAGGAATCCCAGGGGCAGTTTGATCTTGCCCTCAGTAATTCCCAAATCCAGTTGAATCGGATACTGATCCAGCTGGCGCTTGCGGCGATTGGGAATCTGGCTGCGATTGAGGTCGTCCCGATAGCCCGACAGCCAGTCGGCGGATTCAAACAGCTCCTGTATTTGCTCCGGACTCTTGCCGCTGGCGTACAGGCCACCCACAAACGCACCCATGCTGGTGCCAACGACCATATCAATCGGGACGTTATGCTCTTCTAACGCCTTCAGAACACCCACGTGCGCACTGCCTCTGGCGCCGCCACCACCGAGTACCAGCGCAATGCAGGGACGGCTCAGGTTTTTCGGGCAAACTGAAGTATCGGCTTGGGGTCTAGATTCTGCGTTAGTCAGAGGGCTGACCAACAGCAGGGCCGCCGCCAGCAACAAGGCGATTATGTGGAAGTTTGCACTCACCGGCTCAGGCTGCATGTGCTTAGAGGTTGTTTGCATGGCAGGATATCAGGTTCGGGGTATAAGTAAGCGTGAACCTTAAATATAGCAGGAGATTATATGCTGCTCTCCCCTATTCGAGAATTGGTCTAAGCCATGCACTGCGAGACCCTGGAGAGATTGGCACAGGGTTCGACAGTGTTGAAATTGTGATACTCTTCACAAAACCTATCTGCGGCTTAAGAATCTCAGGATTCAGAGTCGAGCATGTCCATATGGCCCGAGTGTGGTTATGGTTAACGATCAGACATCTCATAGAATATTTGATACACAAACGGTGATGGCGCGGCCTTACCGGAAGTCCGTGCTCAAGGTGTTGTTGATTTTTACCATCGTCAGCGGCTGTATTTTTGCGGGGCTGAATTTTCATCGGGGCAATAATAGTGTTGCGATGATTGAGTTTTTTATGGCCATCTATTCACTGATTATTCTGTGCTATTTGAACCGGGTGCAGAGGATCGAGCGCTGGATACTGGCTTATATATTGCCTTTTTTTACGGCCATGATGATTGCACTAGCATCACCTAATTCCACTGCCAGTGTCTTTGTTTGGGCGTTGTTGATTCCGATGTTGTCTCATTTGTTGTTAGGTCGACGGCGAGGCTTTTTGGTTTCTGCGGTATTCATCCTGATTGCAACTAGCATCTATTTCTATAAGTTTCAGCATAATATGGTGTTGATGCAGCCGGTGGCGGTGGCCAATATCGCTATTTTGTCGCTGGTGATCCTGGCGCTGTCCCACGTCTACGAAATTACCCGTGAACAAACCGAGGCGCGGTTACTGAAAATGGCCCACTCGGATCCACTTACCGGACTGGCGAACCGGGCGAGGTTAAGTGATGTGTTTAACCATGAAAAGACCCGCAGCCAGCGCGCTGGCTCACCCCTAAGCGTAGTGATGTTTGACCTGGATCACTTTAAGCGAGTGAATGATTCTTATGGTCATGAAACGGGTGATCTGGCGTTAAAACATTTTTCAGCGTTGTTGAGACAGTCATTACGTAAGACGGATCTGGCGGCTCGTTTGGGTGGGGAGGAGTTCTGTATGTTGCTGACGGACACTTCTCCTGCACAGGCTTTGATTGTTGCGGAAAAAGTCAGGCTGTTGTTGGAAAAGACGCCGCTTCAGCTTGGCGAGACGCACATCACCTTAACCCTCAGCGGAGGTGTGTCGGGATACGGGGAGGATGGCGATGACCTGGGAAGTCTGATTCGGGTCGCAGATCGACACCTGTATAAAGCCAAGAAAAACGGCCGCAATCAGATCTGTTTTAGCGGCGTTACGAAAGCTGATGAG
>NZ_CBFIHX010000108.1:0-12093 GCF_965662505.1 Pseudomaricurvus sp.
TGTGGGCGGCGGACATAAAACCTGCCTCGTAAGACGCCGGTGCAAAGTAGACTCCCTCTTGCAGCATGCCGTGGAAAAACTGATTAAAGCGTTCAGTGTTGCAGTTCATCACTTGCTGATAATTGGTGATCTTCTCTTCTTCTGTGAAAAAGAATCCAAACATCGAGCCCACGTGGTTGCTGGTAAAGGGGATGTTGTGTTTTTTGGCGATGGCATTCAGGCCGGCTATTAACTGGTCCGTCTTGCGGAATAGCGGCTCGTAAAAGCCTGGCTCAGATATCAATTCCAGAGTCTTAAGGCCCGCCGCCATAGCGACAGGGTTGCCGGACAAGGTGCCGGCCTGGTACACCGGCCCCAGCGGAGCGATGTGGGACATAATCTCTTTCTTGCCGCCAAAGGCGCCAACCGGCATGCCGCCACCCATGACTTTGCCCAGCGTTGTCAGGTCTGCTTCGACGCCGTAGTGCCCTTGTGCGCCAGTGGCGCTGACCCGAAAACCGGTCATCACTTCATCGATAATCAATACGGCACCGTGCTGGTCGCATTGGCTGCGCAGTGCCTCCAGAAAACCGGGAATCGGCGGCACACAGTTCATGTTGCCGACCACCGGTTCGACGATGACGCAGGCGACTTCATCACCGATTTCCTTAAAGGCGGCTTCGACACCGGCGATGTCGTTGTAAGTCAGAGTGACGGTGTGGTCGGCCAGTGCAGCAGGCACGCCCGGTGAGCTGGGGACACCGAGCGTCAAGGCGCCGGAGCCGGCTTTCACCAGCAGGGAGTCGGAGTGGCCGTGATAGCAGCCCTCAAACTTGATGATTTTATCGCGACCCGTGTAGCCGCGAGCCAGGCGAATGGCGCTCATGGTCGCCTCGGTACCTGAATTTACAAAGCGCACCATGTCCATGCCGGGCATGATCTCACAGACGCGATCAGCCAGTGTGGTTTCGATTTCAGTGGGCGCCCCAAAGCTCAGGCCCTGACGGGCTTTCTCTATCACGACATCAATCACTTCTTTGTGAGCGTGCCCCAGAATCATGGGCCCCCAGGACAGCACATAATCCACATAGCGTTTTCCATCGGCATCGAACAGGTGGGCTCCCTCTGCGCGTTCGAAGAATACCGGAGTGCCGCCGACGGCCTTGAATGCACGAACGGGGGAATTGACTCCTCCGGGAATGTGTTGCCGGGCCTGTTCAAATAATTCGTTGGAACGACTCATGGGAGATCCTTTGCTGGGAGCCGTAGGGTGCCTACGGCTGGGTAACGAAAAGGAGCCATTATCGCTAACGGAGACGGGAAATGTAACCCTGAAGGGGCAGTGTGTAACTCTGAAGGGGCTGTGTGTAAACCTGAAGGGGCAAGGTGTAACCCTGAAAGGACAGCGTCAGCGGAGTAAAGGACTAGCCATTCCCTGTGCTTTGATTGCCAGAGTTTTTGGTTGCCCAGAAGAAGCGATTGGGGGTGCGCCGACCCATGCCCAGTTGACGACTGTTGGCGAGGCTGTTCCAGGTGAAGTTCTGCCCTTGAATAATGGCTTCTTCTGTTCTCAAGCCGTGTCCAAGATAGCAGGCAATACTGGCAGCCAGGGTGGCACCACAGCCGCTGACAGGCATCTTCAGGCGCTTGTGGGAGAATGTTTGAATCAGCCCCTGCTTGCCAAACAGATGGTTCTCGAAAGTACTCTGTGAGCGCTCTGCGCCGCTGATCAGTACATACTCGCAACCATGCTCGAGAATTTCCTGCGCACAGGCGTGGATGGTGTCACCTTGCTGAGCCAGCTCATGGGCTTCGGCCAGATCGGGGGTGGTGACGGTGGCGAGTGGCAGTAGCAGGGTTTCAATGGCTCCAAGTACCCCAGGAGCATCAGCCAGCTTGGTGCCGCACACATGAGTGCCCGGATCGAGCACCACCGGAAGGCTGGGGTAATCTCGAAGGATTGAATGAATGGCTTCGACGTTTTCGATGCTGCCGGTATAACCCACCTTGACGGCTTTGACCTGCATGTCCTCAAGAATGGCTCTTGCCTGTTCAATCAGCAGCGGCGAGGCGACGGGCAGGATTTCTTTGGTGTCGCGGGTGTCTTTGGCGCAGAGGGCGGTGATGATGGGCGTGCAGTGACAGCCCAGGCTTGCTGCGCATTCAATGTCGGCCTGAATACCGGTACTGCCGGAAGGGTCGTGGCTGGAAAAACTTAAGATAACTGGCGCGGTGCTTTCAAATTCCGTCATTTGCTACAAAATCCGTCATTTAATGCGTGTGTGGCCTTCACTCTGAGTCTAACACACGCTTGGATTTTGTCTTGTGGCTGTGGCTGTGGTCTGCGGTCAGCCCGGTTTGACGACGACCAATATTACCGCGCCAAACAGAGCAAATACCGGGAGCTCGTTAAAAATCCGGTAGAACACGTGGCCGCGGGTATCCTGATTGTTTTGCAGGCGCTTGATGCAGCGCCCGCAATAGACGTGATAAATGATCAGTGCGGCGACCAGCCCCAGCTTGGCGTGAAACCAGGGTTGGCTCATATAAAATGACCAGGAGTAGCTGGCCAGCCACAGGCCAAAAACAAGGGTCAGAAGCATGAACGGCGTAATAAACCGGTAGAGCTTGCTTTCCATAAGGCTGAGGCGATCCCGAGTGGCCGGATCGGATACGGACGCGTGATTCACAAACAGTCTGGGCAAATAGAAAATGCCGGAAAACCAGCAGACCATAAAGATAATATGAAAGGCTTTCACCCAGAGCATGTTGCGAGGTTCCTTTTGATGTCGTGTGGGATAGCGTGCCATGAAAGCTTGACGCGGCATCATACCCGATTGCTATTTACACTCGATAGTAGTTGTCGATGTGTTCTTTCGTGATGACCCCAATCACCGGCGATAGCCAGGTCACGCCTTCCCGCTCCACATAGAGGGCGTCGGCTTTGTGCTGATTCAGTTGCTGTTGCGCTTCGAAGAGGCTGGCCTGTTGATGAATGGGCTTCAATAGCCACTGGCGTCCGGGAATGTCCAGCAGCTTGATGTCTTCGTTCTCGTCGGGAGCAGTTTTGTCCGCGGTGTCGTCATCTGTTTCGTTGAGGTTTTCCAGGTAGGTGGAGACATCGGCTGCGGCGAGTAGATACTTTTCGTGATCCGGTTCGTCCACCACCAGCCAGGCGGGATGTTGCTGCAAGCGTTGACGGAGTTGGGCTAGTGTCATGCGGTTGGTGCAGCGGAGAAACTTGGTTTCCATGACGCTGCGAACGCCGACGCGATCCAGCGCCTGACGAATGGGGCCGTGACTTAGGCTGTATCCGTTGGCTTCCAGTTGGGCGATAAAAATTCCCTCGCAACGAAACAGCTGACGGGTGGTGATCACGGCCACAACGACGATCAGCATGGTCGGGAAGATGGTGTGCGGATTGTGGGTCAACTCGAAGACGGTGATCAGCGCGGCCAGAGGGGCATTCATCACCGCCGCCATCATGGCTCCCATGCCCAACAAAACGTAAAAACCGGGGTTGGCACCGCTTTCAGGTAGCAGCATGTTGGCAACGGTTCCAATGGCAGCGCCCAGCATGGCGCCAATAAACAGCATGGGGCCGATTAGCCCTCCGGGCATGCCCAGACCGCCACTGACGCTGGTGGCTATCAGCTTGGCAACCACAATGCTCAGTAACAGCGGAAGGGCCAATTGCCCGTGCATCACGGCGTCAATAGTGTCGTAACCCACGCCCAGAATTTGTGGTGTCCACAGCGCCAGGACTCCGGTGACAACCCCTGCGGTCAGCATGCGCAATATAACCGGGTAGCGCTGCTGTTTGTTAAACATGAGCTGCAGGCGGATAAACAGCGCCGCGAATACGGCGATCACCAGTCCTGCTATTGCCACAATGGGCAGGGCGCTCAGGCTTTCCATTTGCAGCGGCACGACGGTAAAGGCGGGTTCTTGTCCAAAAACCAGTCTTCCAACAGCCGCGCCGGTGACGGAAGCCATCATTACCGGGATAAAACCGGCGATGCTGTACCCCATTAAAATCACTTCCATGGAGAAGATAACGCCGGCCATGGGGGTGTTGAAGGAGGCGGCAATGGCTGAGGCAACCCCGCAGCCCACCAGCGTTCGAAGACAGTTGTTGGGCAGTCGTAGCCATTGCCCCAGCTGGCTGGCTACGCCTGCCCCAAGGTGTGCCGCAGGGCCTTCACGGCCCATGGACTGGCCGCTGAGCAGAGTCAGGATGCCGCCGAAAAACTGTACCACCCAGTTAATCGCTGGCAGTTTCCCCTGGTGGTTGTGCAGGCGCTCCAGCACGTGGCCTATGCTGACCTGACGGTTCTCTTTGGGGATAAAGTGAAGCATGAGGCCGATGATCAGGGCGCCAATGACAGGCAGGAGAAAGAGCCAGTGATCTGGTAAGGATTCGAAATCCTGACTGCCGGTACCCAGCGACAGATGTAGAGGGACATCGATTAGCAGGCGGAACACAGTAATCACGCCTGCAGCAGCCAGGCCACAGAGGAATCCGAGAATCGTCAACTGGGGCAAGGCATCCAGATGCGCCAACCGATGCCGAAACGTATCCAGCAGCTCTTGCCAGCGGCCTTTCATCCGGGCGGGATTGCTCAGCGTGCTGCGGGTTGATGATGGCGCTTTACTTGAGGGTTCTGACATATCCGGGTCTGGCTTGGTTGGCTGTTATAACCGGAATCCAGCAGCGTGTGACTCAATAGGCTGAAGCCCGCATTGCTTATGGAGGTGGTTGTTATACACTAGGCGATTGGTGCGACATCCGCCTTTGGGGCGTATTTCCGTGCCGCCAGTATCTGATTCCGTTGTGGTGGCAGTTATTGTGGCGGCAATTGCCGTATTCGGCAAATCCATCATTTTATTATCGCGATCAATTTTAAGGCGATCGCGTCAGAGTGGCTTAAGAAAAGTGGCTAAAGAGAGGTCAATGTGATTCAGGTAGGTATTGTGGGCGGCACCGGTTACACCGGCGTTGAGTTGTTGCGGTTATTGGCAAATCACCCTCAGGCGGAAGTGAAGATCATCACGTCTCGCGCCGAGGCGGGTGTGCGAGTCGATGAGCTCTATCCCAACCTGCGTGGCTTCTTCGATCTTGAATTTACGGTGCCTGATGTCGAACAGCTGGTTGCCTGTGATGTGGTGTTTTTTGCCACGCCGCATGGCGTTGCCCAGGCGATGATGCCTGAGCTGTTGAATCGTGGCGTGCGGGTGGTGGATTTATCTGCTGATTTTCGAATCCGCGATGCTGAGCTCTGGTCCAGTTGGTACGACCAGCAGCATTCCTGTCCCGAGTTGTTGCCGCAGGCCGTTTATGGTCTGCCGGAACTGAACCGCGATGCGATCGCAGGTGCTCAGTTGGTGGCCTGCCCCGGTTGTTATCCTACCGCCATTGAGCTGGGTTTCCTGCCTTTACTGGAGCAGGGGCTGGTGGATGCCACTGACCTGATTGCCAGTGCAGCCTCGGGTGCCAGTGGCGCTGGCCGTCAGGCAAAAATTCCCATGCTGCTGGCGGAAACCGGCGAAAACTTTAAAGCCTATGGCGCTGCCGGCCATCGTCATTTACCGGAAATTGAGCAGACGTTGAACGATGTCCTGCCGGCCGGCAGTGACCTTTCCAGAGTGACATTTGTGCCGCATTTGGTGCCTATGGTGCGTGGTATTCACGCCACCTTGTACGCCAATCTCAAGGGCGACGCAGGTGATTTACAGGCGTTGTTTGAAGAGCGTTTTGCCAACGAGCCATTCGTAGACGTGATGCCGGCGGGGAGTCTCCCGGAAACCCGCAGTGTGAAGGGGTCTAACGTCTGTCGTTTGTCCGTACTGGAGCCGCAGCAGCGCGGCAAGGTTGTGGTGCTGTCGGTGATCGATAACCTTACTCGCGGTTCCTCCGGCCAGGCCATCCAGAACATGAACATCATGTTTGGTCTTGAGGAAACTCTGGGGCTGAATCTGCCTGGGCTGCTTCCGTAATGGCGGTAGTTAAAGGCAGCAAGCAACCACGGATGATCGTTGTTCCCTACCGCCCATGGCGGCGGATTACTCTGACACTGTTGCTGCTGATTGTGGGCTGTGCGGCCGTGTATGGCAGTTATTGGTATGGGCAGCAGCAAAACCACAGTCTGCAGGAAGAAGTCATCGCTGAGCGGGACCGCCTTAAGGTGGAGTTGGTCGCCAGCACTGACGAAGCGGATCGTTTGCGGCAGGAGGTAGTGAACCTCAAGCTGGGTGCTCAGGTCGATCGCAAGGCCAGCGAAGGGGTTCGCGGTGAAGTATTGGAATTGAAGTCGGAAATTGCCGCTTTGCAGGAAGATATCAGTTTCTATCGCGGGCTGATGTCTCCCTCGGACAACGAGCGTGGTCTCACCATCGGGTCATTGAACGTTATCTCTACCGGCGCGCCACGTCAGTACGAATACAAGCTGGTGGTGCAGCAATTGGCGACAAAGCACAGCCTGTTAAACGGATCGCTGCAATTTAACATTGTGGGGCGTCAGGGTGAGCAACTGGTCACACTTCCGTTGAGTGATGTGTCAGACAATGTCGGTAGCAAGAATATTAAATTGCGATTTAAGTACTTTCAGACCATCGAAGGGCGGATCAGTCTGCCGACAAATTTTGAGCCTGAAAGAATCGAATTGGTTGCCAAGTCAACAGGACGTGAGCCCGTTGTGGTCGAAAAGAAGTTTGGTTGGCTTGTGCAGGAGAGTTGAATATGTGGGGTAAGAAGGACAGTTCTATGGGGTTTTCATCCGGTGGTACGACGTTAATTTCCAAATCAACTGAGCTGACCGGAGATGTTAAGTTCAGCGGCAGTTTGGAGATCGAAGGCCGTGTAAAGGGCAATATTTACGCGGAAGAGGGCGCTGATGCGCGGGTACGGATCATGGAGAAGGGCTTTGTAGAAGGTGATATCTGTGTGCCGACCATTATTATCAACGGTTCGGTGAACGGCGATGTTCACTCCGCCAAGCACATTGAGCTGGCCGCCAAAGCCACGGTGACCGGCAACGTTCATTACAATATGATCGAGATGGTGAAAGGCGCGCAGGTCAACGGCAGTCTGCTCTACACCAAGCCTTCTTCAGCAAAAGAGGATACCAAGTCTGCGACTGACTCTTCCGGCGGTAAAAGCTCTAAAGCCAAAGACAACAGCGGTAAAGACTCTGGCAATCTTGAGGTTGTGGCTAATACTTGACTGTTTTACTGGGGTAAAGGGATAATGCGCCTCTATAGCGTCTGGGTGTGTTCATTAGAACAGTGTGTTGCCCGTCGTGGTTGTTTATTCGGAGTGAATCATGAGTACCCCTGAAACCTTTACCCCACAAGCCATCCAGGTGACCAACAGCGCCGTCGCCAAAGTGAAATCACTGGTGGAAGAAGAGGCCAATGATGACCTGAAGTTGAGGGTGTTTGTTACTGGTGGCGGATGCTCGGGTTTTCAGTATGGTTTTACCTTTGATGAGCTGGTCGCGGAAGACGACGCAGTCATTGAAAAAGACGGCATTACCGTTGTAGTGGATGCTATGAGCTATCCCTATCTGGCGGGTTCTGAAGTCAATTACGAAGAGGGCTTGCAAGGCTCGAAGTTTGTGGTTCAAAACCCCAATGCCAATTCCACCTGCGGTTGCGGATCGTCTTTCTCTATCTGATCTTAAGGATCTTTTGGGATTTACCCGGCCGGGTAAATCCCTCCCAAAATCACTTCTCTGTCAGCGCCCGTAGCTGCGGGTTTGTTCCCGGTCAGGTGGTGCAGTGTCTGTCTGGCAAGCCAGGCGAAAGCAGCACCTTCCACCTGCTGAGGATCAATGCCCAGTGTGCTGGTGGTGGATACCGGTACATGACTCAACTGGTTTAATCGACTCATCAGAGCGGTATTTCGTGCGCCGCCACCACAGATATAAATGTGATCGTGCTGAGGGATGTGTTGCGTGATGCCATCAATAATACTGGCTGCTGTGAGTTCCAACAGTGTGGCTTGCACGTCTTCAGCGGCTATTTTTTCCTGTGGGTGTGTTTTGTGGAGCACCGCCAGCTGGGCTTCCAGCCAGTGAAGGTTAAAATCTTCGCGGCCGGTGCTTTTGGGCGGGGGCGCGGTAAAGTAAGGGTGTGCCAGCAGCTGTGTCAGCAGTTGCGCATTGACTTTGCCGCTCTCAGCCCATTGTCCGCAGGCGTCGTAGGTGTGACCGTTGTGGCGCTGCACCCATCCGTCCATCAGTGTGTTGCCGGGGCCTGTGTCAAAACCTGAGGCAAGCTCGGATCCCAGGTTGGTGGCATTGGCGATGCCGCCGATGTTCACAATCACTCGCCGTTCCTGCTTGGAGCTGAATACGGCTTGATGAAAGGCCGGTGCCAGTGGTGCGCCACCGCCTCCTGCGGCCATATCCCGACGTCTAAAGTCAGCGACTGTGGTGATTCCTGTTATCTCGGCGATACGATTGGGGTCGCCAATTTGCAGGGTAAATGGATGATCCACGGAGCCCTGGGGGTGGTGGCGTACGGTCTGCCCGTGGCTGCCAATTCCCTTGATGTCGGACGCAGATAGTTGGTTCTGGTGAAGCAGTTGCTGAACCGCTTCCGCAAAAGCGAGTCCCAGCCGTTGATCCAGTTGGCCCAAGCGTTCTACTTCGTTATCACCAGGTTGGCATAGGTCGAGAACGCTCTGACGTATGTCGTCTGGATAGGGTGTTTCAAGGTGGTCGATAACAGTGAGTTGGCCTTCAGGCCCACACTCAATGAGTGTGGCGTCGATGCCGTCGGCGCTGGTGCCAGACATCAGGCCAATATAGTGTTCTTTCATGGTTTAGCCCTTACGCTGCCAGGTTAATTGTGGCCCGTTTTGGCAACCAGAATTTGTTGATGGTGGTTTTCCAGAGCGGCAAGTATCGGCTGCGTGGCTTGCAAGAAACGCGGCATTTCCGACGAGGCAATAGATCGTGCTTTCGGCAGCTTGTCCAGTACCGTGCGTGGGTTGCGGTGTACGCCGTCCAGTAGAAATTCATAGTGCAAATGGGGTGCGGTAGAGTAGCCGGTAGAGCCTACAGTACCAATGACCTGTCTCTGTTTGACTCTGTCGCCAGTGCGAACCTTGCGCTTGTGAAGGTGCAAGTATTTGGTTTGAACGTTATTGCCGTGCTGAATGACGATGTAGTTACCATTGGGTTTGGTGTAGCCGGCGCGAATGACCCGTCCATCGCCCGCAGCCCACACGGGGGTGCCGCGGGAGGCTGCGTAGTCGGTGCCGCGGTGAGGTCGCACGGTCTTGGTGATCGGGTGCAGGCGCCGCGGGTTGAAATTGGAGCTGATGCGACGAAAGTCCAGCGGTGCTCTGAGAAAGGCTTTGCGCATGCTTCTGCCTTCCGGAGTGTAGTAATGAACGTCACCCTTGCTGTCTTCGTAGCGCACCGCTTTGTAGGTGGTCTTTTGGTTGGTGAACTCTGCCGCGAGAATGTTGCCGTTGCCGATCTTCTCTCCGTTCAAAAAACGCTCTTCAAATAACACTTTGAAGTGATCCCCTTTGCGGATGTCCAGGCCGAAATCAATGTCCCAGCCAAAGATGTTGGCCAGTTCCATGATCAAGTTTGCGTTCATGCCTGCTTTTTGTCCGGCGATAAACAGCGAGCTTTTAATCACGGCTTCACGGTATGCGGTATGGGTGTCGGGCTGCAGAGTTTCGGTTTTGTGATCAAATTTTTGACCACTACGGGTGAACAGTTCGCTTTCAAGGCGGTTTTGTCGGTAGCGTAACCCCTGCAGGCGATCCTCTTCGATGTGAAATTCCAGCTCGTGGCCGGGATGAATGCGTTTGAGGGCTTTGGTGTCCGGATTGCCGGACATGAACTCGTACAGATCCCGATCAGACAGGCCGGCTCTCTGGAAGATCAGGGATAAGTTGTCGCCAGAGCGAACCTTTTCCTTGTGCCATTCAATGGTGGGTACCAGTGTTGGCGTGACAGGGTCTGCTGCGTCAGGGAGTAATTCCTGAAGTTCGGGATCCTGAAGGGTCAGTTTGATGGGCTTGGCGTTGCGCTTGGCTTTCGTGTCTTCGGTAGGCGTGAGCACATGCGTGATTAGCAGGGCTGCGCCCAAGACGCTCACGGTAATCAGGTGTCTGCGAGGAAAGGTCTTCAGCCGCTGGGCAAGGCGGTTGAATAATGATTTGGGTTGAGGTGCCTTCATACTGCGAGCAATTGCCTTTCTGGTCTTAAGGTTCAATCTATAAATACACAAGTCACCCAAATGCTGTCAGATGAGCCTGCTTAATGATTTTGTCGGAGAATCCCGCACTTATATCAGAAAATCATGGGTAAAAACATATTCACGGTAACAAGGGCGGGGTAAACAGCCAGTTCCCCGAGGTTGTTTGAACGCCGCCACAGATCGCAAAACTTGTTTTTACTTGGAAATTCGGTATTGTGCGCCTTTCTTTGGAGCGCCCGTCATAGCGGCGTCTCGCCCTTTTTCTTTATAAGATGTTTAAGGTAATAGAACCATGTCTACAGTGGATGGCAACCTGATTCAGGAGTTACGTGAGCGCGGCCTGATTGCGCAAATGACCGGTGAAGATGAGCTCGAGGCTTATCTGGCAGAGGGCTCACGGACACTTTATTGCGGTTTCGATCCAACAGCTGACAGTCTGCACCTTGGACACCTTGTTCCTCTTTTGGTTCTCACGCGCTTTCAGAATGCCGGCCACAACCCGATTGCCCTCGTGGGTGGAGCCACAGGATTGATTGGTGATCCCAGCTTTAAAGCGGCGGAGCGTCAACTCAGTACACCGGATATCGTTGCCGGCTGGGCGGACAAAATTCGCAGCCAGGTGAGCCAGTTCATCAAGTTTGAAGGGGTAAATAACCCAGCTCGTGTCGTGAACAACCTAGAGTGGGCGGGTGAGATGAATGTGCTCGACTTCTTGCGGGATGTGGGTAAACATTTTTCCATCAACAATATGATCAATAAAGAGTCCGTTCAGCAGCGCTTGCAGCGCGAGGGGTCTGGCATCTCTTTTACTGAGTTTTCCTATGCGTTGCTGCAGGGGATGGATTTTGCTGAGCTGAATCGCCGTTACGACTGTACTCTGCAAGTAGGAGGCAGTGATCAGTGGGGTAATATTGTCGGCGGGATTGACCTGGCGCGCCGCCAGAATAAAGCACAAACCTTTGGTTTGACGGTACCCCTGATTACCAAGGCGGATGGCGCCAAGTTTGGCAAAACCGAATCCGGTGCTGTCTGGCTGGATCCGCAAAAGACTTCGCCCTACAGCTTCTATCAGTTCTGGCTCGGCACAGCGGATGCCGACGTGTATAAATTCCTCCACTACTTTACCTTCTTAAGTGTTGAAGAGATTGCCAAAATTCAGGCTGAGGATGTGGTTGCCGAAGGTCGTCCGCAGGCGCAGGGTGTTTTAGCAAGAGAGGCGACTCGACTGGTTCACGGCGAAGAGGGGTTGGCTGCAGCGCAGCGCATCACTGAAGCAATGTTCAGTGGCTCTCTGGCAGAGCTTGGAGAAACGGATCTGGAGCAGTTGGCGCAAGATGGCTTGCCGAGCAGTGAGTTGACCGACGAGGTTATGGCTGACAAGCCTTTGACGGGCTTGCTTTCCGAGTGCGGTATGGCCAAGGCTTCAAGAGAAGTGAAGGATGCATTAGGCCGTAATGCCGTATTGATCAATGGTGAGACCGTGGGTATGGAAGACAATATGCGTACGGCGGAGTGCTTTGCGGCAGAGAAGGCGTTGTTTGGTCGTTTTTTCCTGGTGAAGCTGGGCAAGAAAAAGAATCATCTCTTTGAGTTGAAGTGAGCGCTACTCTTTTTCTAAGTGATGTTCTTGTTCTAAACGATAAAAAGCCCGCCTTGTTGCGGGCTTTTTTATAGATGAAATGATTTTGAAGTATTTTTTCAAAAGGGTCTTGCGCGCCACTCCGGCGTCTGTATAATTCGCCTCCCTTGATCGCTGACGGCGTGAGGCGCTGAGTGTCCATAGGTAGGATGTTTCAGTCGCTTTATTAGACCGAATCAAGTTTGAAATTAAAGTTTAATTTTTCACTTGCCAAGCGATAAAGACTCCGTATAATGCGCCGCTCTCAACGA
>NZ_CBFIHX010000109.1:0-11816 GCF_965662505.1 Pseudomaricurvus sp.
ATCCATTTGCCCATGTAAAACCGGTGAATACCGAACAGCCCCAGAAATGTCAGTAGAATCCAGCTGATGTTGTAGTCTTTTGCGCCTGAAAAGTATCGGATGTCGGCTTCGCGATCCATGCCGGGAACCAAAAACAGGTCGATGATCCAGCCAATAAAGAAAATACCCAGGGTGAAAAAGTACAGGGTGCCGGTTACGGGGCGGCCATAGTAAAAACGATGTGCTCCCATGAATCCAAAGATCCACAGGATGTAACCAATCAGCAGATTGTGGGTGTTGCCGCTATTGTTCATTGTGCCTCCAATGTGGGACTGGCTAAGTGATGCTTCTTTAATTAAGTGTCTAGATTACACGGATTTTAAGTTTTTTTCCCAAGGCTTAAATAAAGCTTGTGCGCTTGTTGCTTTGGCGCTATATAGCAAGCTCAAAACATTGATCACACCACCTAACCCGTTGGGGTGTCCAAACCGTCAGTCCACTGATGTGCCAAGCATCGTTCCAACACCTGTTTCTGGATGGACTTCTCATGAATAGAGATCAACCCTTATCGGTAACCAGTACCGTGTTGCCCGTATCGCTGACTAATCTACTGGCGCAGTACAATCGCAACCCTTCCGTGGTTGGTGCTGAGCACTCCTTTTTCCGTGTTTTACAGCGGGAGCTGGAGGAGCGAGGTGCAAAAATCACCTGGTACGAAGGCTTGTTGGTGGCGCAGGGCAGTCGACCCGACAGCCTGATGCTGTCAGCACATATTGATCGCCACGGGTTGATTTGTACCGGCCCGAACGAGTTTCAGTATGCGGCATTCGTGGCCGGTTCGCGCTCGGACTTGCTGGGTAATTCAGTGGGTGAACAGCTTATGCGCAAGGTGGTGACCCGTTTCCCTAACGAACGAGTCTACGCTTACGAACCCTGGTCCGGTGCCTACCGCGGCCAGGGGGCAATCAGCAACGCCTATGTCTGTCCCAATCGCAACAACCTGATTTTTGAGGTGGAAGGATTGGAACATTTGGTGGCGGGCACACCGGTTGCGTTTACCGATAATTTGAAAGTGACTGACGAAGCTCTGGTCGGTCAGTTGGACAATGTACTGTCGGCGGCCATTTTGGTGTATTTGTTTGAGTTGGGCTTTCAGGGCACCGCATTTTTTACCGCACAGGAAGAAGCGGGCAAAAGCTGGCGTTATTTGCTGGAATGGTTCCGTCGTTTTGGCGGCTCAACCAATCAGCTGGTGGTGGTGGATACCAGCCCCTTTCCGGATTTCACTGCGGCGCAGGAGCAGCACTTGGTGCTGCGCCATAAAGACGCAAACCATAAGTTTAATCTGGAGCTAACCGCCAAGTTGAAAGACGTCTGCGATCAGCTGAATTACAGCTATGTGTTTAAAGACGAATATGTCGAGACCATGAATCGCGAGAGACAAGCTCGTGGTGAAGAACCTGCTTCTTTAGGCTCTACCGAAATGGGCAGGATTATTGCGGCGTCGAAAGGCCTGGTCGATGGCACAACGCTACAGATTCCCAGTTCCAGTTATCACACTCTGTCGGAGTCGGCACCATTGGCGTCCGTACAGGCCTTTATCGAGGTGATATCACAGCTGACACAGCTGGATCGCTCCTGAATATTGTCCCCTCAGTGAAACACTGAGCGGCTTAGAGATTATGTCAATGCATAAAACGCTTATCGTTGTTGACGAAAGTGTGGTGAGTGATTTCTCTGAAGTGTCAGAGATTGCTCATTTGAATGTCATTACGTTTGATCAGTATCTGAAAGATTACCCCAAACTGAATGAACCGCGTACCCGCATCATCAATGTGTGCGATACGGTCAATTATCTGAGTAAGGGATACTATTGTTCTTTGTTGGCTGAGGCTCGCAATCACAAGGTTTTACCCAGTGTCAAAACCATCAATGAGTTACGCCTGGAGGGTCAGGAAGAGCAGACTCAGATGTTTTTCAGTCTTTCTCCTGAGACCCTGGGTGCCGGAGATGTACCGGACGAGATGTTTGTGTACTTTGGCGAAGTTGATGATGCGGCTTTTCAAAAGTTGGCTCGCAAACTCTACGAGCGCTTCCCTGCACCGATTTTGAAGGTGGAGTTTGAGCGCCAGGGCGAAGGTGTGAATGCTTATGTGCGCCGGAGTTCTTACAAACAGTTGACTGCAGAAGGTCAGTCGAGATTTTTACAAGGATTGTCGGGCTTTACCGATTCGGTATGGCGCAAGCCGGTGGAGCGCAAGGCCGCCCGCTGGGAAATGGCGATTCTGGTGAATCCGGAAGAGCCTCATCCGCCCAGTGATAAGGAGGCGATAGCCCGCTTTGTGAAAGCTGCGAAGAAGCTCAATATCTACGCTGAGCCGGTAACATCGCAACAGTTCTTGCTGCAATTCAACCAGTTTGATGCGCTGTTTATTCGCGAAACCACAGCCATTGATCATCCGACCTATCGGCTGGCTCGCAAAGCTGAAAAAGCGGGTCTGGTGGTAATGGACGATCCCGACTCTATTTTGCGTTGCTGTAACAAGGTGTTCCTGCACGATGCGTTCAGTTATCACGGTGTGCCCAGTTTGAAAACGCATGTTGTGATGAAGTGCGATGACGTGACTCTCGATGATATTGAACGTGAGTTTGATTATCCGCTGGTGTTAAAAATGCCTGAAGGCTCCTTTTCCAATGGTGTCTATAAAGCCGCAGATCGTGAGGCTCTGAAACAACGTTTGACCGAATTGTTTCAACAGAGTGCGCTGGTTTTGGTGCAGGAGTATCTGTACACAGATTTTGACTGGCGCATCGGTGTGCTTAACGGTCGAGCTATTTACGCTTGTCGTTATCACATGGCTCGCAACCACTGGCAAATTTATAACCACAGCTCCAAGCGTTTTAACTCCGGCGGTTTTGAAACCTTACCGACGTTTGAAGTGCCGAAAAATGTGCTGGATGCGGCCGTTAAATCTGCCAATGTGGTGGGTAGAGGCTTATACGGTGTGGATCTCAAACAGAAGGACAATCACGTGTATGTGATTGAAGTGAACGACAATCCCAGTATCGATCACAAGGTGGAAGACGCGTATTTGGGCAATGAATTGTACATGCAGGTGATGGCTGAATTTCAGCGCAGGTTGGAATTGCGTGGCCGCTAATCACACAACAGCTGTGGCGATTACTCAAAACCCATTTCGCCTTGCGGTGATGTCCGACCTGGAAGCATTGGATGCTTTGGAACAACAGAGCTTCGACAGTGACAGGCTCAGTCGCCGCAGTTTGCGGCACTGGATCAAAGCTCATCATGGCATTCTGCTTTTATCGGAGGATGATGGAGGGTTGCTAGGTTATGGATTGGTTTGGTTGCATAAAGGAACACGTCTGGCCCGCCTGTACTCTCTCGCCGTGGCGCAGCGCGCACGCGGCCAGGGCGTAGGCGCCGCGCTCTTGTCACAACTGGAAAAATTAACGGCCGCGAGAGGGCGTATTTTTATGCGTCTGGAAGTGGCCAAATCCAATGCGTCGGCCATCGGTCTCTATGAACGACAGGGCTATCGAGTTTTTGGAGAATACAGCGATTACTATGAAGATCACAGCGATGCCTTGCGTATGCAGAAACGCATTCGTGTGGCTCACGCCGAAGGCGGTGTGTCGGCAGACATTCAGTGTATTCCCTGGTATCAACAAACCACCGAGTTTACCTGTGGTCCGGCTTCTCTGATGATGGCAATGGCAAGTCAGATTGACTCGGGAGTGACGGATGACGCTATCGGCTTTGCCGCAACAGCCGCTGAAGTTCAGCCATCGCAAGAGTTGGAGTTGGACATCTGGCGCGAGGCAACCACGATATTCATGACTTCCGGACATGGGGGCTGCCATCCGTTGGGGTTGGCGCTGTCGGCACGCCGTAGAGGATTTGACGCGGAGGTGTACCTCAACACAGAAAGACCCCTGTTTATTGAAAGTGTTCGCAACGAAGATAAAAAGCAAGTGATTGCCTTAGTTCACCAGCAATTCCTGGATCGGGCAAAGCAACATGGTGTTAACGTGGTGTATGAAGACGTATCGCAGTCAGTGCTGTCAGACTGGTTGGCCGCTGGCTTCGCGGTGATGGTGTTAATCAGTACCTATCGACTGGATGGTAAGAAAGCACCTCACTGGGTCTGTCTGACTCATATTGATGAGCATTGTCTTTATGTTCACGATCCCGATCTCACTCAAGGTCAACAGCTACCTCTCGATTGCCAGCATCTCCCCATTGCGCGGGAGGATTTTGACAAGATGTCGGCGTTTGGCAGTGAGCGCCTTCGCACAGCGATTGCGATCCGGCGCTCTCCTGTTGACAAAGAATGTTAGTTTTTCAGCTGTTGTTAGATTCTCAGCTGACGTTAATGTTGCAGTAGGCGTTAGCGCTTACTAAAAGTGTCAATAAATTCGGCAAAACGTTCAGGTAATCCTGCGATAAAACCCTGGACGCTGTCGTCGTTGACGGTGCCATTCTCGTCAATTAAGTCCGGTGATTTAAACGTTATATAGACTTCGCCTGGTAAAATGTGGCTGCCGAGTATGGGCAGGATCTGACGCAAATGACTTTGTGCCAAGGCGGTGCCTGCAGCACCGGGTGATGTGCCGGCCATGGCGATGGGTTTGTTATTCCAGACATTGTCTTCCGGGGGTTTGGAGCCCCAGTCAATGGCATTTTTCAGGACTGCGGGTATAGAGCGATTGTATTCCGGGGTAACGATGCAGATTGCGTCGGCAGCTTGAATCTCCTTGACGAAACGTTTCACCGCGGCGGGACGATCTTCTTCGAGGTCAGCGTTGTAGAAGGGCATATCGTCCATTTGCACCCAGTTGAACTTGAGTGATTGCGGAGCCAGTTTTTCGATGGCTCGCGCGAGACGTTGATTTAATGATCCCTGTCGCGTGCTGCCAACCAGCATAGCTACATGATATTCAGACATTGATTACCTCCTAAATGACGTCTGTTGTTCAAAACGCGTTCAAAAAACCTGCTGAATCAATGGTTCAATAAGTCGTTTGATGAGTCTTTTAAGGGTAGCTGAAAAGCTGAATCCGTCAGCTCAGATGTCGAGAAAGTTGAAAAGTAGGGTGGCAGACTAAAACGGAGCCATAGAAGGCTCCGCTATTAAAGGGGTGAAAATGACGTCGCGCAAATGACATCGAGAAAACTACTAGCGGTAACCTCCTGCGACAACTACCTGCGAAAACTACCTGCGACAATCACCTATACAGTGCTAGTCCTGGTTGGCACTCAGTTCCCGCACCTGTATCGCATCCAGTCCGCTGCCGGATACGCCCAGTGCATCAGAGATCACCACAACCAGGTCTCCTTCATGGAAACCTTCTTCTTCCAACAGAGTGCTGAAAGCTTTATTGAGCGTTTTTTCCGGATCGTTACTGAATTGCAGTTTGTGTGCGTAGACACTGCGATTCAGGCCCAACTGTCGGCGTGTACGCCCGTCGTTGGTGAACGCGTGGATGCTGGGAATGATCGGATGACAGTTGGTCACATAATTGGCCATGCGTCCACGGCGGGTAATCACCACGATCGCTTTGGCAGGCAGAGATTCAGCCAGGTGCACAGCGCTGGCGGCGAGATTCTGCTTCGGATTGTCCGTCAGAAGATCCTCAGTAAAGCGCAGGCCGCGATGACGTTCAATACTGGTGGCAATCTTGGCCAGGTTTTCGACGCACTTGATGGGGTATTTGCCGACGGTGGTTTCACCGGACAGCATAATACAATCGGCTTCTTCGTAAACGGCATTAGCCACATCCGTCACTTCCGCACGGGTGGGCATGGGGTTTTCGATCATGGATTCCAACAGGTGGGTCGCCACAATCACCCGCTTGCCTTTTTGCGCGCACTTGCGAACGATACGACGCTGGATATTGGGTAGCTCCCAGAAATCCACTTCGCAGCCCAGATCACCACGAGCCACCATGATGCCATCGGCAATGTCGATGATGTTGTCAATATTGCGGACGCCTTCCTGATCTTCGATCTTGGCGATGACCTTAACCTTATCTTTTTTCTCGTCCATCAGTTCGTGCAGTTTGGCAATATCATCTGCTTCGCGAACAAAAGACAGGGCTATAAAATCAACATCCATCGACAGTCCGAACAGAATGTCAGAGCGATCTTTGTCGGTAATGGCGGGCAGGTTGACCCGGATACCGGGCAGATTAACGTGGCGTTTGCTTTTCAGAACACCGCCGTCGACCACCTTGCAGCGCATCATGCGCTGATCTTTCTCCAGGATTTCCAGGTTGATCAAACCGTTATCCACGGTTAACCGATCGCCGACCTGCATGTCAGTAATCAGGTTTTCGTAATTCACCATCAGTGAATTTTCTTCCACGTCCTCAGAGGAGCGGGCCACCACAGAAATAATATCGCCTTTTTTCAGGTTGAGGTTACTGTCGCGTTCACCGGTACGAATCTCGGGGCCCTGAGTGTCGAGCAGGATAGCAACCGGATATTTCAGCTTGGTATTCAGCGACTGGATGCGCTTGATCACTTCTGCGTGGGATTCATGGCTGCCATGAGACATGTTCAGACGCGCAACACTCATTCCGGCCTCTGCCAGCTTTTCCAGCATTTCATAGCTTTCCGTAGCCGGGCCAATGGTGCAGATGATCTTGGTTTTGCGCATGACTGCCTCTTGTGTCTCAAAAAATGAATAGTTCGGGGTCGTATTCTGCCATAGCCCGGCAGGCTTGGGCACACTCTACTGAGTCGACTGTTGAGAGGACGTTCGTTATTGGCCGGTGCACCGTCATAAAAAATTAATAATATATTGTGAACTGTATCGCATTTTGATCCGTATTATTCCGCTTTGGGCGTCTGGATCCTCTTTTTCCGGGGGGTGAGCCCTTTGCGTTTCAGTGGTCTTTTGGAGTGGTTATGGTCGGTTCTTATAACATGATGCTGGTTTTTGCATCTTACTGTGTGGCTGTCGTTGCATCGTTTTCAGCTATTTATTTTGGATCGCGGGTATTTGAGTTAGATGGGGGAGCCCGTAAGTTCTGGCTGGGAGCCGGGGCCGTATGTTTGGGGTCGGGCATTTGGTCTATGCATTTTGTCGGTATGAGCGCTTATCAGATGCCCATGGGAATGGAGATGAGCTTTAATGCGGCATATACCCTGGCGTCCTGGATTCCTGCGGTATTGGCATCGTGTCTGGCGCTGTATGTGATTACCCTGCCGGAAGTGTCCTATAAGAGCATTGCTGCCAGCTCTGTGATTATGGGCACCGGTATTTTTGCCATGCATTATGGTGGCATGGCGGCGATGCAAATGACGCCGGCGATTCAATATGATGTGGCTCTGGTGATTGTGTCCGGTGTGATTGCAGTCGCGGCATCTGGCGCGGCGCTGGTGATCTGCCGCAAGGTGCGTGATGTCCCAAGACAGTATGCTCTGGCTGTCAAAATTGGTGCCGCATTGGTGATGGGGATTGCCATTTGTGGGATGCATTACACTGGCATGGCCGCCGCCAGTTACCCCATGGGGGCTCAGGCGGCGGTGGAAAATTCCTTGCGCGGCGACTGGATGGGTTATCCGGCGGCGTTGGTCGCGGGTGTATTTCTGCTGATTGCCATCTACATCGCTTACAGTGATTTCCGTGAAATGGAGCGGATCAAAGCTGAAGTTGCGAAGAAGGAACAGGCTATTGCTTATGCCGCATTCTTTGATGCAGAGACTGGCCTGGGGAATCGCAGTTTGCTGGAGCGGCAAGTTTTGGACAAGTTGATGGTTGAGGGGCAGTCGGAAAAAGCACAGCCTTTCCGGCTGTACTACATCGAAATCAGTAATTATAAAGACCTTGTCAGTCAGCAGGGAGAAGCTGTTGCCAAAGTGTTTACTGAGCAATTTGTCTCGGCTCTGCAATCCCTCAAGGGCGTGGAAGAACTAACCCGTTACAGCGCCAACAGCTTTGTGGCGATTGTGCCCGTGGTTGAGGGGCATAAAGCTTCAGAATTTATCAAGCCGCTGATATCTGCCTTTAAACGCGGTTTGGTCGTCGACAAGCAAAGTGTGCCGTGCGACTGGGCGCTGGGTTGCAGTGAGTTCCCGAAATCAGGCAGCAACAGCCGCAATCTGATTCGTGCCGCTCAAAAAATCCAGCAGCGTTTTCCCTCGGTGACTGCCGCAGAGGTCGCTTAGTCCGCCTAGCCTAGGAGCAATCGGCCGTAGGGTCGATTGCCTTGATTTCAAATTGACCTGCTCTATTCCGACTTCTGAACCACGTCCTTGGTAAAGTCTGTTTCCCAAAACTTATAACCCTGTACGGTTGCCTGAGCCGCAGCACCAGCCAAATTGGTCTGGAAAACCTTCACACCTTTTGTGTCATAAGAGGTGTTGGCAGAAACCTGGTCGCCTTTGTCCTCGTATTTGGCGCTGGTTTCGGCGCGTGCGCCTGCATCTACACCTTCCTCTTTAAACCTCTTTAAAGACTCGTCTGTCATGTAGGCGTAAACAAAAGCGACCTTCTTGAATCCGATCCCAACGCCTGCCCCGACACTGGCAAAGCGGTAGTAGGATTTTTGTGGTTTCTCGTTTAGGACACAGATGCCGCCGCCACTGGCAACAGCAAACAAGTAACTGTCACTGCCAGTACAGACTAAATAAGCTTTGCTCTGATTGATGGCCGTTTGTGCGCTGGGATGAGCTTCCAGAACTTTTCCCATTGCTGCGCTGGTCTCTTCACTGGCGTGCATTTTTTTTGTGTCGGGGGTATCACCCGTTGCGCAGCCGAAAAGTAAACTGGTTGTGAGTATGGGGAGAAGTAATTTGATCGTTGATTTCATGGAGCTATCCTTATTGTTAAATGTAAAAAAAGGATAGTTCAGAAATGGCCGATTTGCCGGACAAGCCCGAAGGCCTGTCCGGTAGTATTTCTATACTGGCATGGATCAGGGGGTGAACGGAAACAACAACGGAGTAACCAGCAGGGTGGTAAGGTAGGTCAAGAATAACAGCGGCAACCCGGTTTTCACAAAATCGATAAATTTATAACGTCCAGGTTCTACCACCAGGGATACCACCGGTGTTGCCACGGGCGTAGAGAATGCCGAAGAGGCTGCAATCACTACCGCAATGGCAAAGGGGTAGGGCGAAAGCCCCATTGAGGTGGCCGCGTAGATGGCGATGGGGGAGACCAGTACAGCCGCTGCGGTATTGGACAGCACCAGCCCAATACTGGCGGTCAGGAAAAATACCAGAGACATGAGCATGTAGGGACTGGAGTCACCGGATGCACTCATCAAGGCGTTCGATATTAGCTCAATCCCGCCGGTTTTTTGCAGCGCGGCTGCCAGCGGTAGCATTCCGGCAATTAGAACGAGACTGCTCCAGTGGATGGATCGGTAGGCATCTTCCATGGTCAGGCAGCGGGTGAATACCGCCGCCAATGCGGCCATGGCCACTGCAATGATAAGGGGGACAACATTAAAAAGTGTGAGCAGCACCATTGCCGCCAAAATGACCAGTGAGATCTTCATCTGTTTGTAAGATGGCACAACATCATGGTGTTCTTGAGGAAATTCGGTGACGACAAAGTCATGATTTTTCTGTGTCAGCTGCTGAATCTTGCTCCAGGCGCCCACGACGAAAAGGCTGTCCGAGGGTTTCAGTGGAGTATCACTGTACTCTTTCAGCGGTTTAAAGTTGCGACGCACGCCAAGCACATGGACGTTATAGTTGGAGCGGAAACCGATTTCACGCAGTGATTTGCCCACCAATTGTGATTCCGGGTGAATCAGCACAGCGGCGCCGCTGATGTCCCACAGCCAGCGTTGACGATTGCTGTTGTCTGGCGGCAACACGGTCAGAGGTTGTTCTTCGGTGAGTTGAGCGATGTCATCGTCCTTGCCCAATACCAGCAGGATAGTCCCGGACTGTATTTCAACCGTAGGGGCGGGGGAGACAATATGTGATTTTCCTCTCAGCGTCCGTTGCAGTACCCCAATGATACGGATGTGATACTGGGTTTCGAGTTGTGTGTCCGCAATGGACTGGCCAATAAATCGGGATCCCTTTTCTACCCGCAATTTACAGTAGGTACTGTCAGGGTTGTGCTCGTGCCATAGTGTCTCAATCGAACGAAGCTTGTGTCGCTCGTCCGCAGTTTCCGTTTGTTTGCCCAGTAAATGCCGTCCGATAAAGACGATATAAGTAATGGCAACGGCCAGAACGGCTAGCCCCACCAGAGAGAAACTGAAAAAGCCAAACCCGTCAAATCCAGCATCCTGAAGCTGTCCGTGCACGACAATGTTGGGCGTGGTGGCAATCAGGGTTAGCATGCCGGAGATCAGGGAGGCGTAGGAGAGAGGAATCAACATGCGCGAGGCATTGAGTTGGGTGGCGGCTGTGATTCGGAGAACGACCGGAATAAAGAGAGCGACAACCACCGTTGAGCTCATGACTGAACCGAGCAGAGCGGCGCTGCCCATGATCAGTACCAAGAGCCGCATCTCACTCTGCTGACCGTGTTTGAGCACCCAGTCACCCACGATCCGGGCAACACCGGTTCGTGACAGCATCTCTCCAATAACCAGCAAGCCGGCGACCATAGCCACCACCTGACTGCCGAAACCGGCAAGCGCTTCGTCAATGGTGAGAATGCCACTGAGCATCAGAGTCAGAACCACCAACAGCGACACGATATCGAACCGCACACGGTTGCTGGCCATCAGGGCGCCGGCAATCGCAATCAGTGCAAAAACAAAAAGGGTATCGTGGTTCATGGTTCGTGTGTCCTATGGGGTAGTGCAACACTGGCCTAACGGGAGCTTAGTTCATATCTGGCCGGAGCAATAATTCTCAGCGGCAGGCAGAGGGACTTAGACCAGAAGGATCAATAATCGGAGTGGCTTAGCAATAGCGTTAAGGCGTCTATCAGTTTGTAGTACCGCAGAAATAATTCAGAGGAGCGGGAGCGTAAACCCGGCCCGGCTCCCACTTTTCGGCGCGCATAATAACATTTACGGCCGTTCAGTGGCGAGTTCTGCCATTGCAGGTAGACTTATCAGAGCCTAAGAACTTGATGAATCAGGCAGTCATTCAATCTTGCAGCGGATATATTCCGCTAGATCAACATCGACGGGGTAATTATGTGTGATGAACTAACGATTCAGGACAGCGATGAATACCTTCAGTCTCGAACCATTAACCGGCGAACCTTTGGCAAGACCGGTCTGGGATTGGCGATGGCGGCCATGCTGCCGGGAGTCGCGCAAGCTCAGGATGTGGTGGATGGAGCTGTGACAGTAACAACACCTGATGGCGAGGCGGATTGTTATTTCGTCCACCCCAAAGAGAAGCGCCATGCTGGCGTGATTCTGTGGCCGGATATCTTTGGTATCCGGGAATCCTACCGACAGATGGGCAAGCGCCTGGCGGCGTCCGGTTATGCGGTGTTGGTGGTGAATCCTTATTACCGGACACTGAAAGAACAGATAGTGCCGGAAGACGTGATGGTGGTTGATCCAGAGCTGCGTAGCAAACTGTTCCCGGAAGCCAGAAAGCAGGCCGGTACGTTATCTCCGGAGACTTGTGTTACTGATGGCCGGGCGTTTGTGAAGTTTCTGGATGCCCAACCTTCGGTCGATACCTCCCGAAAACTGGGGGTTATGGGATACTGCATGACAGGCTCTTACACCTTCAGGCTGGCTGCGGACATGCCTGATCGTATCGGTGCCGGGGCGTCTTTCCATGGCGGCGGCTTGGTCACAGAGGAAGCTTCCAGCCCGCATCTATTGATTCCGAAGCTCAACGCCGGTTTCCTGGTGGCGATTGCCGAAAATGA
>NZ_CBFIHX010000110.1:0-11341 GCF_965662505.1 Pseudomaricurvus sp.
TAGGGCAAACTCTAAAAGTTGAAATTTCAGGGGAGGCTCAGAAAGTTTATTCTGGTGTGAAGCGTAAGCCCGAAGAGCTAACGGAATCGCGCGGGGAGCCCTTCAAGATATCCTGCGAACTTACTGATGAAGATGTTGCATTTTATATAGATGGAAACGCGTTTGTGACCCGTTGCACTTGGGATGCAGAGCATGATGAGATTGATAACGGATTTTAACGAAAGAGACTGATATGGAATTCACGCCTACTCAAAGTTCTGCTTTAGCAAATAGTGTTTATGCTTTGACGAAACAAGATGATCTGGAGACAGCGGTCAAACTGCTGAATACGACATTTAATGGTGAGTTTGAATTTGCCGGCTCTAATATGCTATTAGGTAAGACGGGTGGACCAGGTTGTATTAAGGTGAAAACTGCTTTTGGTTTTGTGCTGGTGGGAAAGAAGAACTACAAAGGACAAGTGGTTGTTCTTTTTCGGGGAACACAGTATTTGGCTGATTGGCTTTCAAATGCCAATATTTTATATAGCAGATCGTGCTGTGGTAAAAAAGTCCATGATGGGTTCAATATAGCCTTTAAATCTATGCAAGAGGCTATTAAGTGCCATCTCTCAGAGTTTGATGCAGGAACGGTGGTTCATTGTGTTGGTCATAGCTTAGGCGGCGCTTTGGCCTCTTTGGCTGGTGAATGGCTCAAAAAAGAGATGAAATTCACTCCTAAGGTTTATACTTATGGCGCACCGCGGGTTGGTTTTAGTGACTTTGCTACCGGCTACACTTCTCTCATAGGTAAGCCCAATATTTATCGCGTTTATCACTCATCAGATATTGTTCCCTGTATTCCTGTTTGGCCATTTGTCCATGCTCCGTATAAAGATAATGCTTACCAAATTAAAAAACCTAATATTGTGCCTGGTGCAGAGTGGCACTCTATGGATAAATATGAGCAAAGTGTAAAGAAAAAGAGTTGGCCTCAGGTCCATAGTTTGCGAGATATGGTAAAAACAGAACAGTCGGTGAAAATCTGGCTGAAAGGAAATGTTAAACTACCTTCTCCTTTGGAGACGCTTAATTGGATTAGTGATGCAATCACTTATGTTTTGAAAAAGTGTATGAAGGCGGTGAGTTTTTCTTTTGATTTTGTTGGAAGCAGTATGTTTACGATAATGGATAAGCTCGCGTACATTCTCGATAAGGCGATCCATATTGATGAGCTGGTTTCCGAGTGGGTTGTTTATTTAATGAAGAAAATTGCTCAATTCCTAGGTTGGGCAAAAACTATCAAGTCTTCTGATTTAAGCAGAGAAAGCATTCGACGAATGTTTGTTCTTTTGTCAAAAAAAGCTAATGACATGGCACATCAAGCACTGAGCAACACCTTGGCAAATGGGCGTGCCCTGTAACATTTAAGGCGGGACTTCTGATTTGTCATTTTCTCTTGTGTTTATGCCTGTTGTTAGGCCGGGTGGGGATGTTGTTAGCGCTATAGCTGCATTGCAGAAGCGTTTCGAATTAACACCGGCACAATTGAATACTTTGTTTCGAAGTTCTTCCAAAACGATTAAAAGAGGCCTCTCTGAAGAACGGGCGAAGTCTCTGATGCGATTGTTCTGGGGGCTTGGTTGGCATACTGAAATTCAGGAGCGAGGCGAAACAGTCTTTTCCACTTTACGATCTGGGAAAGAAATCACTTCTGGTTGTGGCCCTGTAGTGCATAAGCAACTCGAATCGCTCGAGTTCCCCCAAGGTTGGAGTCGATTCGAAAGTCTAAACCCGAAAGCTACTATCCAGGCAGGTAATGAGCAGGGACAGGCATTCTGTATTGTTATCCCCCAGAAAAAATAAGATTTTCACGAGCCGCACAGCCACTACTCATACAGCCAGGCTGTGTTGAAGTCTGCGGTATCCAGATCAAGTAATTGTGAAATCATTCATTCCTGCAAGCCATTGTTTGCGGAAACTACCGGCTGGCCGCTGTCCCTGTCTGAGTTTATTCTGTGGGATATGAGTGGCGGCACTCATTATCTGTTGGCAGTTTACGAAGGGCGGGAGCGCTTTTATTCGATATACTGCTGGGCCGGTGGTGGTGATTTTACAAAGTTTCGTCAGGACTTTATGTTCATCATTGAGAGTTTTCGTCTGTACGAGCAGTCTCACCAGCCACCTGTGGTGAAGAATAGGCTGGGGAACAAGGCATCGATAAAGAATCTGTCCGTGGCGAGCTAATATAGATTAGCTCTTTTCAAATGAGTTCCAGTCGACTTTTCTGGTTTTCCGGATGTATTCAAAAGTACGGCCAGCCCAGTTGTTGGTGATCTTTCCTTTATCTTTGTACCAGCTTTCTCCGGTTTGGCTCCATACTGTTTTGTTGAGCCTTTGTTGCAGTTGTGCGTTGTAGTGTTTTTCTGCTGTTTCAGTAACCTCAAGGGTTTTCCAGTTTTCCCGATCCATGGTTTCGATGCATTCTACAATGTATCTGGATTGGCTTTCAATCATCACAATAATCGAGGTATGCCCCAGATTTGTATTTGGGCCATACATCATGAAGAAGTTGGGAAAGCCGTGGGTAGTGATCCCCAAGTAGGCCTGAGCACCCTGATTCCAATGATCGTGCAGTGACTGATCGTTGGTTCCGGTTATGTGCATTGACGCCAGAAACGGGTTGGTTTTGAATCCAGTGCCGTAAATAATAACATCAGCATCCGTAGTTTGATCATCCTCAGTGCTGAGGCCTGTCTCAGTGATCTTTGTAATAGCACTGGTTACCACGTTCACGTTGTCGCGATCCAGAGCCTGATAATAGTCATCTGAAAATAGAATCCGCTTCGCGCCAATAGGGTAGTTGGGCGTCAGCTGGGTGCGCATGACTGGATCCGCTATGGTTCGTTTCAGATAGCGACGTCCTTCGCGTTCTCCCCATTTGCTGGCAAGGTTGTTACCTTCCATCATTTTATACAGCAGCAGTTCACAGCGAAGCCAAAGGCTGAATCTGTACAGTTTGGCCAGCCAGGGCAGGCGTTTGGAGATGTTCTTTTCCAGATTGGAGTAGGGCCGATCCTGTTTTGGTAACACCCAATTAGGGCTGCGCTGAAAGACGGTAAGCTGTTTGGCCTGAGTCGCAAGATGAGGAATAAATTGCAGGGCGCTGGCAGCATTCCCGATCACCGCAACGCGTTTTCCGGAAAAATCGATGGAATGATCCCACTGCGCTGAATGGAATTGCTGTCCAGTGAATCGGTTTTTACCTGAAAAATCAGGGATCGAGGGGTGATGCAGTTGACCGACGGCTGTGACCAGGTGTTGGGCTTCAAATGTGTCACCCGTCTGTGTCGTGACAATCCAGAGCTTGCGGCGTGTATCAAAGGATGAAGAAACAGCCTCTTGGTTAAACCGAATATGCTCGTAAAGCCGATATTTCTCAGCAATCTGTTTTTGGTATGCAAATATTTGAGGCTGCTCCGACCATTTGTATTGCCAGGCAGAGTTCTGCTCAAAGGAATAGCTGTACAGCACCGAAGGGACATCGCATTCAGCGCCTGGATAGGTATTTTCTCTCCAGGTGCCACCCACTTCATCAGCCTTTTCGAGGATGACGAAATTATCAATAGAGGCCTTCTTCAGGTGGATTGCCAGGCTCATTCCGGAGAAGCCGCTGCCAATGATCAGCACTTTGTGCATTTTTACCCTCAATGTGTTGCCACGGTTAGATTTATTGTTATACGCACAGCTTAATTCTGCCGGTTCCAGCGGATGCAAGAAAGGTTGGTTCAGGCCATAGTGAATGGCCTGGATTTAACGGTTTTGTAAGGGGGGGGAAAAGAGAGGGAAAGGCAGGTCTCCAGAGGAGACTATGAGGATTGGAGGTCCTAAGATTGTTAAATAGCAATGCCCAAATTACTGCTCTCGAACTCGTTCAGGCGCTTACGCAGCTGTTTGATGATGTCAGACTGAGATTCTGGGCTGGTCAAACAGGTTTTGAGCCACTGCTGAAGTTCTTGCTCCTGATCGTAGAGCTCATGCTGTTGCTGTGATGGGTCGAATTCTTCAAGGTCTTCGGCAAAGGCAATAAAATGGCTGACGGTAGCTAGCGAAAGGCCTTCGGCCGCTTCCAGGTCATCCGCGCTGTCATCCAAAATCATTTGTAAGGCACTGGTCAGAAGCAGGCAGCAATCCAGTGCCGGGTAAACGCCATAGCCATCATCCTCGGTAGGCTCTGGTGTAATTTCCTCCAGTTGAAGCAGGGCCTTCTCCAGATTCTTCATGGATTTAAGCTGCCCGGCCAGATACTCCCACACCTTGTTCAAGACCTTGCGTAACTGGTCGGCTTTCTCAGGTTCTCCAATGGTTTCGCAGTAGAGAGCGTAGTTGGGCTGGTGTCGTTCACAGAGTGCTGTGATAAATGCAATTTTTTCCCAGTGCGCCCGATCGCCGGAGTGTACAGCCATAAGAGATGTTCGCTTATTTGATGTGAAGAAAGGCCGTTATAGTAACAAAATTTACGAGCAGGGGGAGGTTGCCCTTGCGGGTATGATCAGGTGTCCGATATCAGTTATAGTGGCGTTTATATAATCAATACCGAGTGTAAGAGCGCCATTAAAGGTTGTCTCCTTGCCGTTTACTGTCTTTGGCTCTTAATAATCAGTTATTTATGTCTCAGTCTGTTGATTCATCCATGAAACCTCACTTGCCTGGTTCACCCGTGGGGCACCTGCGTCAATATGTGCAGAAACGTTTTGATGCCTGGATGTTGCCACGCTTGAAGCGTGCACGCAGTCATCAGCTCTCGAATAAGCGCTTGTTTATTGTTCCGTCGAAAGCCGGTGTAGGCTTTCTCTCAGTGGTCGTTCTACTCTGGCTAACCGGAACCAATTATGAAAACAACATTGTGCTTGGACTGGCTTTTTTTCTCACCGCGTTGTTTGTCGTTTGCATCCATCACACCTTTTTCAACATGTCCGGATTGGTTGTTGATGCTGTGGGTTCGGCCCCCTGTTTTCTGGGAGAGGATGGCGAGGTTGAGATACGTGTGTCCTGCTCCAACTCTTCGGATAAGGAGAGTATTGCGTTAAGTTTTTCCAAAGGGCGCGCTGCGACGATCGATTTGCTCGATACTCACTCAGTAACAGTGAAGCTGTTTACTCGGGGGGAGCAGCGTGGGTGGTATTATCCCCCCCGCTTGAAAGTCGAAAGCTTTTTTCCCTTGGGCATCATCCGTTGCTGGAGTTGGCTGGTACTGGATGCTCCGATTTTGGTGTATCCGAAACCGGAGGGCGGAAGCGATATGCCTTTAAGCCAGTCTTCTTCTCATGAGGGGGAAAGGATGGAGGAGGCCGGAGCTGAGGATTTTCATGGTTTCAAACCTTATCAGCTTGGAGTCTCACCCAAGCACATCGCGTGGAAACATTACGCCCGCGGCCAGGGCCTCTACAGTAAAGAGTATGCCAGTTACCGAGAGCAGAGTGTGTGGCTCGACTGGGATGCACTTGAGGGGCTGGGGACAGAAGCCAGACTGTCCCGCTTATGTTATTGGGTCATCAAGTTGTCATCGACACAACAGCCCTATGGTTTGAGGCTGCCGGGACAGGCTATTCCGCCTGCGATGGGTGTTGATCATAAGCACCAACTGCTGAAAACGTTGGCGCTCTATCGGTCGGAGGGTGGTAAGTGAGTGCGACGGGCCGACAATTGCTGCCACGCAACAGTCTGTTGTGGTTGATATCGGCACAGGGGCTGGCGATCGCTCCCATGTTATTGGAGTTGCCATACTGGTTGATCGGTCTCTGGGGGCTGGTGTTAATCTGGCGCTTACAGGAGTTCCGTGGTCGTTGGGCCATGCCGGGCAAGTTGATCAAGACCGCGATGGTCGCGGTCTGTGTCTCGGGGTTGTTCCTGTCGTTTGGCCGGTTGCTTGGGCTGGAGCCCATGGTGACCATGCTGATTTGTGCCTTGCTGCTGAAACAGCTGGAAATGCAGCGTCGTCAAGATGCCTTGTTGTTGGTGTATCTGACGTTCTTTCTCATCGGGGTGCAGTTTCTCTTTAGCCAGACGCTACTGGCCAGTGTGTATGGCGCAGTGTGCGTGTGGATCGCTCTCTGCTCGTTGTTGAGCATGCACCAGCCCTCTGGCCATGAAAGGCCCTGGCGAAGTTTGCGGTTGGCGGGGCGATTGTCTTTGCATACTGTGCCACTGATGATTCTGCTGTTCCTGGTGATGCCGCGATTCGGCTCTTTGTGGTCTGTTCCCAACCCCACTCAGTCTGCAAAAACCGGTGTCAGTGACAGCATGTCGCCGGGAGACTTTTCCCGCTTGTCCCGCTCTGGAGGCGTCGCTTTCCGAGTGACATTTGACGGAGAACGGCCTCCCCAGCATCTGCTGTATTGGCGTGGCTTGGTGTTTTCGGAATTTGATGGTCGCCGTTGGACCCAGAGGAAAGGGCGTGAATGGGACTATCGTGATGGCTCATTGGTAGACTGGTACAGCGATGCTCCATCGGACTGGCGCATACAATCCGGGTCGGGAAATAGTGAGTTATCTAAGCCAGTGACCTACAGCATTATCATGGAAGCCAGTCATCAACGCTGGTTGTACGGTCTGATGGCTCCGGTGGCGTTTGAGCAAGATCCACTCTATGGATTGACCCGGAATTTTACCTTGCTACGCCGCCAGCCCGTTCATCAGCGCCTGCAGTACGAGGTGACCTCTCAGCTGGAATATCAAGCGAGTACCGAACCCTTAACGTCTCGGCAGCGAGCGCGAGAGCTGGCTCTGCCTGACGGCTTTAACCCTGAAACCTTGCAGAAGGCCAACGCATGGCGGCAGCAGGCTGGCTCAGAGCAGGCGTATTTGAGCAAGGTTTTGGCTTTTTATCGGGATAATTTTGATTACACCCTTGAGCCACCGGCCTTGGGGCGCGATACCGTTGACGAGTTTCTCTGGCAAACACAGCGTGGTTTTTGTGAGCATTTCGCCAGCAGTTTTGTGGTGTTGATGCGAGCAGCGGGCATCCCGGCCCGAGTCGTCGCGGGTTACCAGGGGGGCGAATACAATTCAGCGGATGATTACCTGGTGGTTCATCAATACGATGCACACGCCTGGACGGAAGTCTGGCTGGAGGGGCAGGGCTGGACTCGTGTGGATCCCACGGCAGCCGTGGCTGCTGATCGGGTGGAGCGCAGCCTCGGTGACTTGCAGTCTGACATGGTGGAAGGCGCACTGTCTTTAGGGCGTTATCGCCAGTTTAAGTGGGTGGCGGAATTGCGTATGGAGTGGGACGCCCTAAATTATCGTTGGCATAAGGCCGTGATTAATTTTGACAGTAAGGCCCAGAGCGAGCTGTTGAGCAATTTGTTGGGCGGCGTCAGCCCTCTGCGGTTGGTACTTTTTGTTCTGTTGGTAGGGGGCGGTCTTCTGTTGCTGATCAGTCTGCATTTGTGGTGGCGTGCTCGACCGGCTCCCAAACCTCCTGCGTTGCATCAGTGTGAGCGTTTCGAGCGACTTCTCCGGCGCAAAGGCTGGGTGCGATTGGACAGAGAGCCTGTGGGTGAATTTGCTGCCCGGGTTTCGGCGTCTGTCAGCCCAAAACATTCCGGTATTGCGGAAGCCGTATCGGACTTTGCGGATCTGTTCCAGCGCGAACAATATGCCGGAGAAGTGGTGTCGTCCGCCCAGTGGCGTCATTCCCTCAAGTCTTTGCAGCGTGTCCTGAGAGAACTGTAAACCCTACCGCTCTGTTGCAATCAGCCTCCAAACCCCTCAAAACAGGGCACCAAAATGGTGCCCTGGTTGAATTCCTGAACCACCGTTGTGCAAAATTAAACTATTTTAAGTTTGAAGCGATTCCATCCCTGTTTTGGTCTTGAGAAAATAAGGCGTGCTATGCACAATAATGGCTTTATTGTGGCTCCAAATCAGTGCGGTTTTTGTAACGTACTGAATTATAAAGAAATATTTTGGTGCCTTTCTTGTTGTCTCTGGTGCGCTTTTGTTTCGTTTTGTTCGGGCGATGAATTCGTTCTGGATAGTAATGATCGTGCGTCAGGTAACGTTGGCGGATAGAGATTATGAAAAAATTAAGTGTATTTGGGGCTTTGGCCTGCTTACCTTTTGGTGTGTTGGCTGATGATGGTCTGAGTGGCGCGAACACAGCCTGGATGCTGATGGCAACGGCGCTGGTGCTGTTTATGACCTTGCCTGGATTGTCATTGTTTTACGGCGGTTTGGTGCGATCCAAAAACGTACTGTCGATTTTGATGCAGTGCTTTGCGATTGCCTGCGTGGCGTCGTTGTTGTGGTTGATTGTGGGTTACAGCCTGAGTTTTGGCGAAGGCAGCGCCTGGGTTGGCGATTTCAGTCGGGTCTTTATGGACGGAATGACGCGTGACAGCCTGTCTGGTGATATTCCTGAATCCCTGTTTTTCATGTTTCAGATGACCTTTGCCATCATCACTCCGGCCCTGATCGTCGGTGGTTTTGCTGAGCGTATGAAATTCTCATCAGTGTTGATCTTCAGTGTACTTTGGTCTTTGGCGGTCTATTTCCCTATCTGCCACTGGATCTGGGGTGGCGGCTGGATGGCCGAGTTGGGCGTGGTGGATTTTGCAGGCGGTATCGTGGTGCACATTACGGCGGGTGTTGCGGCGCTGGTGATTGCTATGGCCATTGGTAATCGTAAAGGCTTCCCGACGACGGCCATGCCGCCTCACAATATGACCATGACGATTACCGGTGCCGGTATGCTCTGGGTCGGCTGGTTTGGGTTTAATGGCGGTAGTGCTCTGGCGGCTAACGGTGATGCCGCTATGGCCATCACAGTGACTCACATTTCCGCTGCGGCTGGTTCTCTGGCCTGGGTGGCGATGGAGTGGATCAAATTCGGTAAGCCTAGTGTGCTGGGGATCGTAACGGGTATGGTCGCCGGTCTGGGTACTATTACTCCGGCATCCGGGTTTGTTGGCCCGGCTGGAGCCCTGGTTATTGGTATCAGTGCTGGTGTGATCTGTTTCTACATGACGCAAACTGTTAAGCGTCGCTGGAAAATCGATGATTCTCTGGATGTTTTCCCTGTGCACGGTATTGGTGGTGTATTAGGCAGTCTGTTGGTTGCCGTCTTTGCCTCACCGGATCTGGGTATTTTTAGCGGATTTGGCACCGGCGTGGAGAACTATTCCATTCTGACTCAGCTGAAAGCCCAATTGATTGGTGTTGTGGTCGCATTTGTCTATACCGGGGTCTTAACATTTGTCCTTCTCAAATTGACTGGTGTGCTGACCGGTGGCGTTCGAGTTACGGCCGAAACCGAAACGGCAGGTCTGGATATCTCGTCCCACGAAGAGGCCGGTTACAAGTTCTGAGAGCGAGTATCCTGATCTTCTTGAAAAGCCCGCTCAACGCGGGCTTTTTTGTGCCTCTGAAACGCTCTTTAATGAGGACTGGCGCGATGCCCGTGAGGGCCGATCTGAAGCCTCCGGCTTTTCGGGTGAAGTTCCTTTGTGAGTCCGTTAAAATGGCTGCTTTTTGCGCTGTCTGGAGTAAGCCTTGGGGCTGTTTGTTAAGTATTTGCTGGCCATAGGCTTTGCGGCTCTGGCGATGGGTATACAGATTGTGCTTTTGCCCTGGCTTGCCGTGGGAGAGCTGCACTTGTCTGCCGATCAAGTAGGGTGGGTGCAGTCTGCCGTCTTGTTGCCAGGGGTCGTGTTGATGCTGTTTGGCGGTGTGTTCGCTGATCGAACCGGAGCCGTCAGTCTACTTCCAGGATTGTACGGCTTGCTGGCGGTTTGCCATGGCGTCATGTTATGGCAAGTGGGGTTGGGAATGCTCTTCTTACCCATGCTGCTGGGCTATGCCTTGTTGTTGGGTATTTGTAATGCGTTTATCCAGCCGTTGCGGGAGAAAGTATTGCCGCAGTTCGCAGACAGTGAGTCCAGCTTACAAACCTCAGTGGTGCAGATCAGTCTTTGTGTCTATGTGGCTCAAGCTATTGGAGTGAGTCTGGCTGGGCATATGGAGCAGTGGGGAGTGACCACTGTGTTGGCGATTCAGTGTGCCGCTGTTGCGGTCAGTGCCGTGTTGTTTTTTCTGTTGGTACGACAAGGCAAGCCAGGTCGCTCTCAGAATGATCAGAATCCCGTTGTCGATCAGCAGTCCTCGATGGTCTCTATCGCAGAAGGTGTGCGGTTTGTTGTTCGCCATCGGGTATTAAAGCATCTGATGGTTTTGGTCGGTTTTAACGGCTTTATGCACATTGGGGTGTTTGTCGTCGCGTTGCCGTTACTGGCGAGGGATATTTATCAGCAAGATGCGTTGTATTTTGCCGGCTTGCAGCTTGTCTTTGTCGGGGGAAATATTGTTGCAACGCTGGGTTTGCTCCGCCGCGGCCAGGTGGAACAGTTAGGCCGCCCGGTACTGTTTTGCTTGCTCTATGCGGGCATTATTATGATGGCGATATCCGCACAGCCCAAAGCCTTTGGGTTGTTGTTTCTGGTGTTTGCCTGGGGCGTGGTGGCAGGGGTTTCGGCCAGTCTGGGTAAATCCTTGCTGCACCAACAGGTGGATGAGAGTTATCGCGGTCGGGTGTTGTCCATATATCAGCTGGCGTTATTTGGCGCTGCGCCTTTGGGGGCATTGGCCTGTGGTTATGCAGTGCATAGCTGGGGTGCGTTGAACCTGTTCAGGATTGGCGGTGGCCTGTCTCTGGTGTTGTTTGTGCTCTATTTGGGCGTGCGTCCTTTTTGGAATATTTCTACCGAAAGTGTCAGGACGCCATAACCTGATTCTCAACGGGATAACCCGATCCAGACAGTGAGCATGGAATTGGGTAGCCCGCGAGAGTTAAGGTTATCCCCGCATCAGCGTTCAACTATATCTGGGATTCAATGGGCAGCAGAGACAGCAGCCAGACTTTGAAACGCTGCCAGCCAGTCGATTCGGGCTCGGAGTGTAAGGTGATTTCCTGTCCGTTATCGTCCTCAGCTTGCCATTGCAGATCACCTTGATCATCCAGTGTCAGATGCCAGGCAAAGTCCGGCATGGTCCATTCCTTGTAGGTGTTGGCCAGTTGTTCGTTGATCTCTGGGCTCTCAATATAGACTCCGATCTCTGTATTCTGCAGGATCGATCGTCCATCCAGGTTAACTGAGCCGATTACGACCTTGTCATCGTCAATGACGAAAGACTTGGCGTGAAGACTGGCACGAGACTCGCCCTTAAACCATTTCAATCGACGCTGTTTACCGGCTTGCGAGCGCAGTTCCCATAACTGGACACCAGACTCTAGTAGGGGTTTGCGGTATTGGCTGTAACCGCTGTGAACGACGGCCACGTCCGTGGTGCTGAGCGCATTGGTT